>JAOAEP010000118.1 GCA_026416755.1 bacterium
TTATTATATTTTCTAAATTTATACCTTCTTTTAAAATCCCTTCAATAGTTGAAGTCGTTTGATAAACCGTTTTATACTTTTCAAGATTTATAAGTTTTTTTACTTTAACAGTCCCATATTCACATATTTTGCCCAAGTCGTTTCTTTCAAGGTCAACTATCATAATTAATTCTGCTCTATCTTTTTCACTGGAAAGTAATTCCTCTTTAATTTTCTTATCTATGGTTATATTTCCTATTACTTTTCTTGTTCCCTTCATTGGTTTAGTAATAATTTTCTTTCCTTCTTTTTTTAAAAATAATTCAGGAGAATTTGAAATTAAAATAAAATCATCAAAATTAAAAAAAGCAGAATAAGGAGTAGGATTAATTTTTTGTAATCTATAAAATAATTGATATGGTTCATAAAAACCTTTTATTTCAAATCTATGAGAAAAATTTATCTGGTATACATCTCCTTCTTTTATGTAATTTCTTATTTTTTTTATAGCAGAAATATATTGTGAATAATCCATATTTGAATTTATTTTTTCAACAAAGAATTTTGGGTTATTAGGTTTCAAAGAAAAACTCTTTTCAAAATATCTATTTAAAAATTTTTTTATTTTATTAATTTTTTTTTCAAAAGCCATCTTTCCTTCAAAATTACACCAAATTACCATTATTTTTTTTTTAAAGTTATCAAAAACAAAAATTTTATCGTAAAAACAAATAAATATATCAGGTAATTTCAAATCGTCAATTCCAATATTAGGCAAACTTTCAATTTGCCATCCTAAATCATAAGAAAGATACCCAAATCCTCCAGGAAGAAAAAAGTAGTTTAAAGGCAAATTAAATTGATTAAAAATTTTTTGAAGTTCATTTAAGGGTGAACCTTTATATTTCGCAATTTCATTTTTTCCCCTAACTTCAATATTTTCTTTTTTACTTTTAAAAATCATAAACGGTTCAAAACCACAAATTGTATAATTTTCTTTTTTGGTTAAGTTAAAATTCATTAAAAAACTAAAAGGAAATTGATAAATAAAGTATAAAAAATTTTCAGGTCTTGAATAAGGAAGTTCTTCAACAAGTATATCTTTCATTTTCAATTCTTTTTATTTTATTAACTCTTTTTAAGTGTCTTCCTTTTGTAAAGGGAGTGGAAATAAATATCTTTACAATTTCAAATGCAAGATCCTTACCAATCAATCTTCCTCCGAGAGTTATAACATTTGCATTATTATGTTCCCTCGCCAAAACTGCATCATAAATAGAACAACATCTTGCTGCTCTTACTCCTTTAAATTTATTTGCTACAATATCCATTCCAATTCCCGTTCCACATATCAAAATTCCATAATCAATCTCTTTATTTTGAATTCCTCTTGCAACTTTTTCTCCATAATCAGGATAATCAACAACTTTTTTAACTTCTGGTCCATAATCAATAATTGAATACCCTTCTTTTTTTAAACTTTCTTTTAAATATTCCTTTAATTCAAATCCGGCATGGTCTGAAGCAATACCTATTTTCATATTTATTCCTTTTTAAATTAATTATAAAACTTTTTTTACAAATATGGTAAAACTTTTTTAAATTTATTTTTTCTTTAATTTAAGGTATAATAAAATCTTCTTCCCATCTCCCCTCACCCCCTTTCTGAGAGCCCTTACCCCGGGGCTCTCAATTTTTGCATATATTATCTTTAAAAATGTATAATTTTATTTTAAAAGGAGAACCAGATGGAAATACCAAGACCTGAATTTCCACGTCCTGATTTTAAAAGAAATGAATGGATGAATTTAAACGGAGTTTGGGATTTTGAAATTGATACCTCAAATACAGGAATTGAAAAGAAATTTTATTCATATGAAAAAAAATTAAAAGAAAAAATACTTATCCCTTTCCCTCCCGAAAGTAAACTTTCTGGTATTGGGAATAATGAGTTTATGGTTTCTGTTTGGTATAAAAAGAAAATTGAAATCCCTGAAAATTGGAAAAATAAAAGGATATTTTTAAGTTTTGGTGCAGTTGATTATTTAACAAATTTATGGATAAATGAAGAAAAATTGGGAACTCATATAGGTGGATACACTCCATTTACATTTGAAATAACAAAATTTTTAAAAAGAGAAAATTTTCTTATAGTAAATGCTTATGATGATAATAGAACCTTTTTACAACCCTGTGGGAAACAATCACAAAAATATTATTCTTATGGATGCCACTATACAAGAGTAACAGGGATATGGCAAACAGTTTATCTTTATGCGACTGGGAAAAATTATATAAAAAACTTTAAAATTTACTCAAATTATGACACTGAAGAAGTTTTGTTTTTGATAAATGTGGAAGGTAGTGGCAAAGTAAAAGTTGAAATATACCAAGAGGATAAAAAAATTAATGAAAAGGAGAATTATGGAACTGGTATCGTATTTATATTGACAAAAATAAAAAATTTTATTCCATGGACTCCTGAGAATCCATTTCTTTATAATGTTAAATTCTCCCTCTATTCTCAAGGTTTAAAAGATGATGAAGTAGAGTCATACTTTGGTTTTAGAAAGATTGAGATTAAAGATAAAAAAATTTTATTGAATGAAAAACCAATATTTATGAGGATGGTCTTAGATCAAGGATATTACCCAGACGGAATTTATACAGCCCCCGATGAAGAAGATATTAAAAATGATATAAAAATTGCAAAAAATATGGGATTTAATGGCGCAAGATTACATCAGAAAATTTTTGAACCATTATTCTTATATTGGGCTGATAAACTCGGATATCTTGTCTGGAGTGAATATCCAAATTGGGGAATAAGAAATGGAATAAGTGAGGAAAGTTTTAATATTTTAGTAAAAGAATGGATTGAGGAAATTGAAAGGGATTTTAATCATCCTTCAATAATTGGTTGGTGTCCATTAAATGAAACATCTTTAAATCAAAATGATGAACTTGTAAGAAATCTCTATTTAATTACAAAAATATTGATAAAACTAGACCAGTTATAGATACTTCCGGCTATGTACATGTAGAAACAGATATTTATGACTGCCATAATTATAAACAAAACCCCGAAGAATTTAAAAATGACTTTGAACCCTTTAAAAAAGAAGATAAAATATGGCAAAACTTTCCAAATAGAGAAGCATCATATAAAGGACAACCCTACTGGGTAAGTGAATATGGGGGGATTTGGTGGGATATAGAAGGAATCAAAAATGGCTGGGGCTATGGAGATAGACCAAAAACAGAAAAAGAATTTATAGATAGATATAAAAAATTAACAGAGATACTTTTATTCCATCCTAAAATATGTGGTTTTTGTTATACCCAATTATATGATGTAGAAAAAGAAGTTAATGGTCTCTATACATATAAAAGAAAACCAAAATTTACCCCTGCAATAATAAAAAAGATTAATACACAAAAAGCAGAAATTGAAAAATAAGAAGGAGGGCGTCTGCAAGGGTTAACACCCTTCGGCATGGGCTTTAATACCCAATATCTATATGCAGTAGCGCCCTCCATTTTGTTTATACCTCTTAAAAATTAAAAAGTAAATAGAAATTGAAAAAAATATAAGAAAATTTAAAATTAAAAAATATGAAATCTTATACTGAATATTTGTGGTTTTGCACCGAAAAGAGAATTGAGTTTATAAATATTACTGAAAAAGTTGAAGAAGTAGTTAAAAAAAGTGGAGTAAAAGAAGGATTATGTCTTGTAAATGCTATGCATATAACAAGTAGTGTTTTTATAAATGATGATGAAGAAGGATTACATTCAGATTTTCTTGATTTCCTTGAAAAACTTGCACCTCACCAACCAATTTCAAAATATAGACATAACTTAACAGGTGAGACAAATGCTGATGCTCATTTAAAAAGAACAATAATGGGTAGAGAAGTAGTTGTTGCGATAACAAATGGAAAACTTGATTTAGGTCCTTGGGAACAGATTTTTTATGGAGAATTTGATGGACAAAGAAGGAAAAGAGTTTTAATTAAGATAATAGGAGAATAATTAAAAGTAATTTAGACCAATGATAAAAACTAATTTTTTTAATACTCAATAATAACAAAATTTAAAATCTCTTCCCTTAAAAATTATTTTTTAGGAACAACCCACATTAAAATTTTGCTTAATTGAGCATTATTTTTAATATATATATTCACATCATCTGTTCCATAAGGAATTTCAAATGGTTTATTTGAATTAGGATTTACCGATATTTTTTTAGAATTGTCATTGTCAACCATTTCTACATTAACATTATTTTCAATATAATAACCATCAATGAGCATATATAAATAAAATTTTTGGGTAATCATAAATCCAGCAGTAGGTGTTTGTCTTTTCTTAGAAATATTTTCAATTTTAACTATACCTGCCTCTTTTGATGTTTGGTCTTTTTCTATTATCCAGTCCCAACCAGTTGAAAAAGGTTTTTCAATTGGCTTCCTATTTACATTTTTAATAAAAGAAACACTAGTTGTTGGTAAAGAGAAATCTTCTTCAAATACTAAAAATCCAACTTTATCTCTAAATTCAATCTTTAAAATTTTTCCATCCCCTGGTTCCAAATCTATATCCACTTCTGTAAAATTACCATTTTCTCTAATTTTTAATTCTTCACCTTTAACAATATCCAATACTTCATTCACATTTGGTAATAAAAATATTTTTTTTGATACTCTTTTCTCAACATCATCATTAATAACTATTACATATCTAACATTTTCTTCCTCTGGTAATAAAAATGTATTTGATTTAAAAGGAAATTCAGTAAAACAAACAGGAAAATCAGCAGATTTAAGGGATAAAAACAAATTCTCATATCTTGAAATTAACTTAAAAATTTTTCCAATTTCTTTAAGATGAGGCGTTGGTTTACCATTTTTATAAAGAAGTGCCTCTGGTAGATTTGTTTTAACTTCATTTTCTGTTATTGGCCAATTATTTGATTTTGCTATCTGTGCAGAATCTTTCATATTAGAAGGTATCTCTCCTATTCCATTCCAATCATTTGGTGCAGGCAGATAAACAAAGAATATTATCCCTTTACATCCAGTTCTTAAAGATTCCCACATTTGCCATCTTATCTCTTCAACTTTAGGCATTCTCCAATGCATATATGTTCCTTTACCAATAACTACATTCATATTTTCATCATACCACCATGGTCCCCAATTTTCAGCAAATGCTTGAGGCATAGCCCAAACTTTTTTCCCCACTTTATTTGCATCCTCAATATATGAACTAAATACACTTCTAAAATACCATTGCGAACTTTGATATGGATTTGGAATATTTGGGGACCTATCTGCTCCAAAAGGATAAATATCAGCGCAAACAACAGGGAAATTTGTCTCCCAAATATAAGATTGAGTATCTCTATTCATAGTAACTACAATGCTATCTCTAATTTTATCAACTTTTTTTAATGCCTTTCTAAACATTTCCATTTGTTTATTTACCAATTTTATCGGCTCATCAACAAGAACATAACCCCCTAATCCTTCTTTCTCTCCTAATATCATATATGTTTTTTTAGCCGTTTTTTCTATATCTTCCAAATCAGAAATACCATGATAATAAAGATGCAAAAACGGTATTATCGTAGGTAGAACTAAAATTTTATATTTCCCTGCAATATCACATAATTTACTAGCATCTTCTATAGATATATTTACAACCCATATTATATTGCAATTAAGTTCTTCTTTTAATTCTTTAACTTTATTTTCTACAAAAGTCCAAAAATCCATATCCATATTTTTAGCAACCCATCCACTTCTTTCCCATGGCCAATAAACACCTCTACCAAATATTTCACTATGATTTTTTATATTTTGAGATTTCATATTAGCACAGCAACAAAAAGATAATAAGATAAATAAAGGAAAAAAAATTTTCATACTTCCTCCATTTTCAAATTTTTCAGATAAAATTTAATTTCTATAAAATCAAACCTTTATTATAGTTTTCATCACCAGTTTACATTATTATGAGTAGAAGGTATACCTGTTATTCTTATTGTTGAACCTTTATTATCCAATTCACTTAAATATTTTCTCCAATTAACAAGTTCAACATGTCCATCAGCAAAAAGAATATTTCCACCAAATGTACTACCATGATGAATTGCAACTCCATAATCATTATTGGTATTTAAAGCCCTTCTCGGTCTCCATGAAACTGTATAATAAGGTTGAGGTCTGGGAGTAGCACCCCAATACCATTCCATATCAACTGCAACTATATCTTTATGAGGCACTGTATGCCATTCTCTCTTAAATGGAGTACTATATCTTCTTTGCGGGTCTGGGTCAAAATTATAAAAAAGTTTTTGATTGAAAAGATAGGAAACATTTTTTGCTCCAGCCAAATCAGGATAACTTTGAAATTGGACAATTCTATCTGATGGACAAGCAAGTAATCCTACCTTCATGTAACCCAATTGCCATAAAAGTGCAGGTGCTCTTCTCAATGGAACACCTTGAGAGGTACATTGAGGCTCAGAGGCTCCTCCTGCTGGATACCAACCATCATAGTCCTCAAGATACATGGCAATAGAAAGCCCTATCTGTTTTAAATTGTTCATACATACTGCTATCCTTGCTCTTTCTCTTGCTTTTGATAATGCAGGAAGCAACATAGCAGCAAGAATAGCAATAATAGCAACTACTACAAGCAATTCTATCAAAGTAAACCCATAAGATTTTTTAAACCTATTTTTCATATTCCCTCCTTTTTTTATTTATTTTATAAAATCTATATAAATCATTCACCGGAAAAACCAGTGAATGGAAATCCGAAAATATATAAAATCATTCGGTAATTTAACCGAATGTAAATAAAATTTTTTTTCAAAAAATATATATTTTCTGATTCCATTAAATATCCATTTTCTTACATAATTTTTCCCTACCATCAATTTTATTTTACCATTATTATATTAATATGTCAACATGTTAATTAAGAATTTAAAAAATAAATTGGTTCTAATTATAAAATCCAACATTATTGAGTAATTGGATAATATTTTGGACTTTAAAACATGATATGTTGACATAACTATTTAAATCATGGTATAATATAACAAAATGGAACTACAATTAAAAAAAGAGGAATTAGGTGTTCATCTATATAGATTAGTTAAAGATGAGATAAAAAAGAAAATTGAAAAAGGTATATATAAAGTTGGTCAACTTATACCATCAGAAAATAAGTTAACACAGATATACAATGTAAGTCGTATAACAGTTATAAAAGCAATAAATGAACTTGTAAATGAAGGTTATCTATACAGAATACAAGGTAAAGGGACATTTGTTAAAAACAGATATAGTGAAGTTAAAGATAAAATTATTGGAATTATTGTTCCAACAGAAATCCATTTATGGGCACCTTTAGTAAAAAAAATTATCTCAAGTTTAACAGGAAAATATTTGTGTATTCCTGTTGATATTGTTATTGAAGGAAAGGATGCTATCCATAACAGAAAACATATAAATTCAATACTCAAAAAAAATCCTGATATTCTTATTGTTGATGGTAATCCTATTTTTCCTTTTGAGTTATTAGACGATTATAAAGGCGAAGTTATATATGTAATAAACTATAACAGAGAAACAATAAAAGAAAATAAAAATATACATTATATTCTTTCGGATCACTATTATGGTGCTAAGATTGCAATTGAATATTTTTTATCAAAAGGTTTTAAAAGAGTCATATTTGTAACATATCCAATTTTAGAACATCATAAATCACAAAAAGAAAAAATTATGGCAGGAAAAGAAGTATTTAAAAAAAATAGATTACCAGAAGATGATTTTGTTATATTTACTGATTGGAATAAAGAAGAAAAAATTAAGGAACTTTTAAAAAAAGAAAAGAAACCTATGGCTATATTTACAGATGCAGATTTTAGAGCTAATTTAATATATGAAGTTGCAAAAAAATTAAATTTAAAAATTCCTAAAGATGTTTCAATAATTGGATATTTTAATACTCCATGGTGTGAAATTTTAAGACCCAAATTAACCTCAATAAGTATAAAAGAAGATAAGATAGGAGAACTCGTTGTAAAAAAAATATTGACAAAAGATAGGATAAAAAATAAAATTATAATTAAACCCAAAATTGTAGAAAGAGAAAGTGTGTTAAAATGAAAAATTTTAAAAATTTTAAATCTTATTTATCCTTCCTTATAACCATTCACCGAATAATTCGGTGGATGATAAAATATAGAGTTAAATTTTTAAAAGGAGGTGTGTGATGAAAAAGAAATTTATAGGAGTTAATGGTTTTACATTAATTGAGTTATTAGTTGTAATTGCAATAATTTCAATTTTAGCAGCAATGCTTTTGCCAGCCTTTAGTAAAGCAAGAGAAAAAGCAAGAACTGCTTTATGTACAAATAATTTGAAACAAATTGGTCTTGGTATTGCTATGTATTGTGAAGATTATGATGGATGGTTTGTTACAAGTAGTACAAATGGATGTATGGTTCATGCATTTTTAGTAAATTTGAAATATATTAGCCCAAAACTTTTAAGTTGTCCATCAGATAGGACAAAAAATTACTATACATATGATACTTTTCCTCATCTAAAGTATCTTAAAGAGAATAACCTTTCTTATAGGTTTAGTTATAGAATTTTTGCTTTTCCGGGACCTATTGATTTAAGACCTGTAAAAGTAAGCATGCTTAAAAGACCAGATAAAGACCCAATTGTTTGTGATTCAGAATGGCAAACAGGAAGTATGTGTTATTGGGGATTTGCATATTATATAAATGAGGCATATACTTTTGATTATTCTCTATATCCTAAAAATAGACATGAAGGAAGAATAAATACACTTTTTGCAGATGGACATGTAGAAACAATTACTCCACAGTATTATTCATCAGAAATTAGAGGAAAAGGAGACATACATCCACAAACATTTTATCATTTAACAGAATAAATTTAATAAGTCAATTTAAAAAAGTTTATAAACTGAGAGATAATTTAATTTATTAAAAACGAAGAAATTTTATTTTTTCATATATTGTATTATAATTTTAGAAGAGGAGGTACAATATTGTTTAAATTTGAATGAATTAGTTTTAATATAATTTTAGAATGATAAAGGATAAAAGTGGAAGGGGCATAGATACATTAAGAATTTCAATAACAGAGAGATGTAATTTCTCATGCCTTTATTGTTCAAATCAATTCAATAAACTTGATAAAAAAGATATACTTTCTTATGAAGAAATAATAAAATTTGTAAAAATTTTCTCATGCCTTGGAATAAAAAAAATAAAAATAACAGGAGGGGAACCACTCATTAGGAAAGATTCAACTTTACTTATTAAAAAAATTACACATATTTCAGGAATAGAAGATATTTCTATAACTACAAATGGTTTTTATCTTTATGAAAATATTGATAAAGTGAGAGAAGCAGGCATAAAAAGGATAAATATAAGTTTAGATACTTTAAATGAAAAAAAATTTGAAATTTTAACAGGAAGAAGTTGTTTAAAAAGAATAAAGGAGGTTATAAAAGAAAGTTGTAAAATTTTTATTCCTGTTAAGTTAAATGTAGTTATAATGAGAAATATAAATCTCGAGGAAATTTGTGATTTTTTAAATTTTGCATCAAAAAACAACTTAATTTTAAAATTTATAGAACTTATGCCTGTTTATAAAAAAATATCCTTTTGGAGAGAAAACTTTGTTCCTTTTAAAAACATTTTGGATATCATAAAAAAACATACCTATATCTATCCAATTAAAAAAAATGGAAGAATAAAGAGTTATGAAAGTTCAGAAGGTATAATTATTGAATTTGTAACTCCAATAACAGAGCCATTTTGTAATAAATGTGATAGAGTAAGAATTGATTGTGCAGGTAATTTATTTTTATGTCTTTATGGTAAACCTATTATAAATTTGAAAAAACTTGATGGAGATATTTTAAATTCAATAAAGTTTTATGTTTATAATAGAGATTTTAGTTTTAATCCATTCGTCAAACTTAAAAATTATAGATTACCCTTGATGAATACTATAGGTGGATAATGATAAAATTGGTTGAAATTTTAAGATATAAAAATAAAAATTTTGAAAAAGTTGATGATAAGGTTGTTGAAGAAAAGTGTTTAAAAATTTATTTAAATGGGAAAGAAATAACAACTTTAAGTATTCTCCCTGAAAAAGTTGAATATCTTATTTATGGATTCCTTTTTACAAATAATTTCATTGAAAAATTAAAAGACATAAAGAACTTAGAAATATCAGGTAACATTTGTAAAATTGAAATTTTTAAAAAAGTTAAAAATTTTTATTGAAAAAATTTTTCAAAATCTAAAAAAATAAAAAGTGAATTTAAGATTTCATATGATAAAATTCTTTCATTAGTTAGAAAATTTCAAAATATGTCTGAAATATATAAAAATACAGGAGGGGTTCATTCATGTGGATTAACTAATAGTGAAAAATTAATAATTTTTGCAGAAGATATTTCAAGACATAATGCTTTTGATAAGGTTGTTGGAGAATCACTTTTTAAAAAAATAAACTTTGAAAATAGTATTATTTTTACTTCTGGAAGAATTACATCTGATATTGTAATAAAGGGTATAAAAGTACAAATCCCTATGATTATTTCAGTTTCTGCTCCTACTTATTATTCTATTGAAATTGCAGATAATTACAATATAACATTAATTGGTTTTGCCAGAGGGAAGAGATTTAATGTTTATACCCATAAGTGGAGGGTCTTATGATAGATATTGGAAATAAAAAAGTAACTAAGAGAAAAGCCATTGCAACAGGCCAAATTATTTTAGATGAAGAAATTATTAATTATATTAAAGAAAAAAGAGTACCTAAAGGTGATGTTTTAAATTCTGCAAAAATTTCAGGACTAATTGCAATTAAAAACACTCCAAATTTAATACCTTTTTGTCATCCTGTAAAGATAACAAAAGCAGATATTAATTTTGAGATTTATGAAAATAAAATTAAGGCAATATGTGAAGTTCAAGGTATTGATAGGACTGGTTTTGAAATGGAAGCATTAGTTGGTGTTTGTATTTCACTTTTAACAATTTATGATATGTGTAAAATATATAAGAAAAAGATGAAAATAGATGAGATAAGTTTAATAGAAAAGAAAAAATGAAAGGGTTTGTTTATTCTGTAAATATAGGAGAAAAAAAAGGTGAGATAAAAAAGCCAGTTGAAAAAATTGAACTTATTGAAAATTATGGAATTAAAGGAGATTGTCATGCAGAAAGAGGAATAAATAGACAGGTAAGTTTATTATCATGGGAAAGAATGAATGAAGAGTTTTTCTGTTTGAAAAGGAAAGATGATTTAAAACCAGGACTTTTTGCTGAAAATATAACCACTGAAAAAATTGATTTAAGAAAACTTAAAATTGGAGATAAATTGAAGATTAATGAAGTTATTATTGAAATTTCAGAAATTGGTAAAAAATGCCATAATTGGTGTGAAATTGGTAAAAAAGTTGGAAAATGTCTTATGCCAAAAGAAGGAATATTTGGAAAAGTAATTAAGGCAGGAGAAATTAAAAAAGGAGATGTTATTGAAGTTATTCCAAGAGTTTTTACAGGAATTTTAACTATAAGTGATGGTTGTTTTGAAGGGAAAAGAGTAGATAAAAGCGGTGAATACTTAAAAGAAATATGTAAAAAATATGGTTGGGAAGTACTAATATATGATATTGTTCCAGATGAAAAAGAAGTCATAAAAAGTAAATTAAGAGAATTTTCAGAAATATGTGATTTAATTTTAACAACAGGAGGAACAGGAATTACAAAAAGAGATATCTCACCAGAAGCAACAAAAGAAATTATAGAAAAAGAAATACCAGGAGTTTCTGAAATATTAAGAATAAAAACATATGAAAAATCAAAATATTCAATTATTTCAAGAGGGATATGTGGTATAAAAGGGCAAACAATCATAATTAATTTACCAGGAAGTTTAAATGGAGTTAAAGAATATTTTGAAATATTAAAAGAATTTTTAATTCATTTAATTGAAATGGTAAGAGAGTTTCCTCATGAATGAAATAAAAGAAATAATAGAAGAGATTAAAATAAAAAAATTATCAAACCTTGAAATATTGCAGTTGATTCAAGAAAAATATAATTATATCTCTATTGATATATTAAGAAAAATTTGTAAAGAACTTGAAATTCCTAAAAGTAAAATTTTTGGAATTTTAACATTTTATTCTCAATTTTCAACACAAGAAAGGGGGAAATATTTAATAAGAGTTTGTGATGGAACTGCATGTCATGTAAAAGGAGGGAATAGAATTATTGATATGTTAAAAAGAGACTTTAAACTTGAAGATGGAAAAACAACAGAAGATAAAAAATTTACACTTCAAATTGTTGCTTGTCTTGGTAGTTGTTTTATTGCTCCTGTTTGTATGGTCAATTCAATTTATTATGGAAATATGGATGAAAATAAATTTAAAAAGGTACTTGAGAACTTAAAATGAAGTTTAAAAATATTTTTGACTTTGAAAATTATTGTGAAAAATTGAAAAGAAAAAAAGATGAAAGAATAAAAATAAAAGTATGTATAACTGGTTGTAGGGCTGCAGGTTCTCTTGAAATATATGAAAAGTTTGAAGAAAAAATAGGCAAATCTGAAAAAATAAAACTAGTTCCAACAGGGTGTCAAAAATATTGTTCTGGTGGACCTGTTGTTTCTGTAAGTTTTAATGGTAAATCTTATTTATATGAAAAAGTTTCATTAAAAGATATTGATGAGATTTTAAAAAGAACAGAAAAAAAAGAGATATTGAATGATTTACTTATAAAAGATGAAAAATTCTTAAAAAATCAAACATTTAAGGTTCTTAAATTATGTGGGGAAATTAATCCACTTGATATTGATGAATATATTAAAAATGGTGGCTTTTCCTCGTTTTTAAAAGTTTTAAAAGAATATAAACCAGAAAAAGTTATTGAAGAATTAGAAAAATCAAAACTAAGAGGAAGAGGTGGTGCTGGTTTCCCTACATATTTGAAATGGAATATTGTTAAAAATAAAAAAGAAGATGAGAAATTTGTTATTTGTAATGGAGATGAAGGAGACCCAGGCGCCTTTATGGATAGGACTTTACTTGAAGGAGTTCCTTTTCAAGTAATTGAAGGAATGCTTATATGTGCTTACACAATAGGTGCTAAAAAGGGTTATTTTTATGTAAGAGCAGAATACCCAATTGCAATTGAACATATTGAAAAAACGTTAAAAACTTGTTATGAATATGGTCTTTTAGGAGAAAATATACTTGGAACTAATCTTTCTTTTGATATTGAACTTAAAAAAGGGGCAGGTGCTTTTGTATGTGGGGAAGAAACCGCTTTAATTTCTTCTATAGAAGGGAAAAGAGGTATGCCAAGACCAAGACCACCTTTCCCTGCTGAAAAAGGACTTTTTGGGAAACCAACTTGTATAAATAATGTAGAAACATTTGCAAATATTCCAATAATTATAGAAGAAAGTGGAGAAAATTTTGCAAAAATAGGAACAGAAAAAAGTGGAGGAACTAAAATATTTTCACTTGCAGGAAAAATAAAAAATACAGGCCTTGTAGAAGTCCCTCTTGGAATACCTTTAGGGGAAATTATATATGAAATTGGTGGTGGTGCACTTGAAGGAAGAAAAATAAAAGGTGTCCAAACAGGAGGGCCATCTGGAGGATGTATTACTACTGAATTATTTAATACACCAGTGGACTATGAGACACTTGCAAATCTGGGTTCAATTATGGGTTCTGGAGGTATGATTGTTATTGATGATAGGGTTTGTATTGTTGAACTTGCAAGATACTTTCTTGATTTTGTTCAGAAAGAGTCATGTGGTAAATGTATTCCCTGTAGAATTGGAACAAAAAGAATGCTTGAAATTCTTGAAAAAATTATTTTAGGTAAAGGAGATATTGAAGATATAGGAAAACTTGAAGAACTTGGTAATTATATTAAAGAGAATAGTTTATGTGGACTTGGACAAACATCTCCTAATCCAGTTTTAACGACTGTTAAATATTTTAAAGATGAATATTTATCTCATATTGAAAAGAAAAAATGTGTTGCTGGTGTTTGTAAAGATTTAATTGAATATTACATAAAAATAGAAAAATGTGTTGGTTGTAATTTATGT
>JAOAEP010000014.1 GCA_026416755.1 bacterium
TCAAAGATAGGCATGTCTTAACAGGTATTGGATTTGTTTCAATAAAGAGAATTTTAAAAATAGGAAAAAGTTTTAAATGTAATTTTCTTGCATTTTCATAATCACCTTTTAAAGCATATTCAACCATTTGAGAAATTAAAAGAGGGACAATATTTGAGGCAACAGAAACAACTCCTTTTCCACCAACAGCCATTATGGGCAATGTTAAGGAATCATCCCCTGAAAGGACTGTAAAATCGTCTCTTTTAATAAGTGTTAAAATTTTGCTAACTTGGTCAAGAGAACCACTTGCTTCTTTTATCCCAACAATATTTTTTATATCAGATAATTCAGCAACCGTCTCAGGAGCAATTGAAATTCCTGTTCTTGAAGGAACATTATAGAGAATAATAGGGATAGAAACTGATTTTGCTACTTCTTTATAATGTAAATATAGTCCTTTCTGTGTTGGTTTGTTATAATAAGGAGTAATCAAAAGTGCCCCATCTGCTCCTACTTTTTCTGCATATTCAGTAAGTTCAATTGCTTCTTTTGTATTGTTTGAACCAGTTCCTGCAATAACAGGCAATTTTTTATTCACATAATCTATTGTAAATTTTATTAGTTCTTTATGCTCATCATAATTTAAAGTAGCCGGTTCTCCAGTACATCCAGCAGTAAGAATTCCGTTTGTTTTATTTTCTATCTGGAAATCCAATAGTTTCTGATAACTTTTATAATCTATCTTATCATCTTTTATTGGTGTTACAATTGCTACAATTGCACCTTTAAACATATAATCCCCCATTTTAAATTAAAAATTTAATATCTATATAATTGAAACCATTTTCTTTTAACTTTTCCATTATTCTTTTTTTATTCATCCTTAAAATTGATAAATAACAACTTTTTTCAACTTTTATATATAGTTTTTGTTCCTTTTCATATAATACATAACTTTTGCCCTTTAACTTATCATCTATTATCCTTGGCCATAAAACACCAATTTCTACATTTCTATTTTTATCAGGTAATTTCTCTATATTATTCAAAACTTTTTTTATAATTTTGTCAATCTTTTCTATTTCCATCTTTTATTCTGTTTTTAATGTAACGCATACATATGAAAAATTAGAATTTTCTTCTGGTTTCATTAAAACAGGTTTCGTTGGAGAAGTAAAAGCAAATAAAAATGTTTCTTTTTCGTTTACCTGTAAAAAGTCAATTAAAAAATCAGGAGAAAAAGCCATTTCTGTTTCTTCATCATTATATGAAATCCCTATTTTTTCAACTGCTTCACCTTGTTCTCCTGAAGTAGATATAGTTAAAAAGTCTTTTTTAAAACTTAATTTCACTTTATTATTTATTTCACTTGTAAAAATTGAAATTCTTTTTAAAGAAGAAAGGAGTAAATCAGTATTTATATAAGAAATTTTAGATTTTTTAATATCAGGAATAACCTTCTCATAATTTGGATGAAACTCTTCAACTCCTGCAAGAAGTTGAGAAATAAATAGGACACTTCCTGTAACTTTTTTATTATCTCCAATATTTTTTGTAAAATTTGTTTGAAAAGAAATATTATTTTTTCCAATAGATATTTCCACTTCCTCTTCATTTAATACATTAATCATTTTTTTCATTAAACTATATGAAAGTAAAACTCTTGTTGTCTTTTTAAATGGTGTTTCAAATAAAATAGAAAATAAAGATAATCTTCTTGTATCTGTTCCAACAATATTAATAAACTTTTCTCTTATATCAAGAAGACCGCCTCTATATTCATGTTTTGGATTTTCAGGATCAATACAGAAAATTACTTTTTTAAAACTTTCCTTTAATGTTTCTCCTTTTATTTTAAATGTTATATCTGAAGAAACTTTAGGAATTTTGGGAAAATCTTCAACTTCCATTTCTATAAACGTATATTTAGAAAACTCTTCTTTTATCTCAATTGTTTTTTCTTTTTTTTCTATTTCTAAATCTTTTCCTTTTAATTGTTTAATAAGTGAAATAAACTGTTTTCCATTCACTACACATTGACCTTTTTCTTTAACTTCACATTCTAAATTCACTTTAACAGTATTTTCTAAATCAGTTGAAATTAGTGTTAAATTATTATCTTTACCTTCTAAAAATATTCCACTACAAATTGCCATTACTGGTTTTGTTGGAAGAACATCAGATATATAATCAAGACATACATTAAGAACATCACTATTAATCTTTACTTTCATTACTCCTCCTTTTTTAATAAGATAGTGTTAGTAAAACTGTGAAAAAATAAATTTAAAATTTTCTTTTCCTTATTATAAAACAAAATTTTATGTGGAAAATTTGTGAATTTAGTGTTCATATATTTTTTCTTTAATGTTTTCTATAATATTTCTTAAACTTTTATCTTTCTCTATAAGTTCTTTCACTTTTCTATAAGCATGCAAAACAGTAGTATGGTCCTTCCCACCAAATTCTAAAGCAATAGAACTTAGAGATGTATTTGTTAGTTGCCTTGCAAGATACATCGCTATTTGCCTTGGTAATATAATATTTTTAACTCTTTTTTCACTCTTTATCTCTTCTGGTGTTAATCCAAAATATTCACATACTACATCCATTATTCTTTTTATATTTACAACTCTCTTCTCACTTTTTTCAGAATCATATATACCTTCTATAATCTCATCAATTAATTCTTTATTTAGATCTCTATGAAGCAAAATTAAATTTGCTCCAAGTGCATTTAAAACCCCTTCAATCAATCTAATATTATCTTTTATTTTTTCTGCTATATAAAAAGTATATTCATCAGGGATAGTTAGTTTTCTTATTTCACTTTTTTTCTTTATAATTGCAATTCTTGTTTCTAAATCTGGAACTTGAAGGTCAACAATTAGTCCCCATTCAAACCTTGAAACAAGCCGTTTTTCAAGAAACTTTATTTCTTTTGGGGGTTTATCACTTGAAAGAACTATTTGTTTCCTCTTATCATATAAAAAATTAAATGTATGGAAAAATTCTTCTTGTGTACCTTCTTTCCCTGCAATAAAATGGATATCATCTATTAAAAGATAATCAAGATTTCTAAACTTATTTCTAAATATATGAGTTGTTTTGTTTTTTATACTTGTAATAAACTCATTTACAAAATACTCTGAAGGGATATATACAATTTTGGCATTACTTTTTTCTTTAACGAAATTTCCTATCGCTTGCATAAGATGTGTTTTACCAAGACCAACCCCTCCATAAAGGAAAAGTGGATTATATGCAACTCCGGGTGATTGAGCAACAGCTACACTTGCAGCATGAGCAAGTCTATTACATGGGCCAACAACAAAATTTTCAAAAGTATATTCTGGATTTAATGATATTTCTGAGAAATTACTCTCTTTTTCTATATTTTCATAAATATCCATTGAATAAGTTATTTCAAAGTTTGGTATAAAACCAAAAACTTTATAAAATTCTTCTCTTATCTGCTCTATAAAAGGTAAAAAATTTCTTTCAAAACTTGAATTTGGTATCTCTATTTTAGCAACATTTTCATTTACTTCCAGTAATTTAGCAGGTTTTATCCATAATTCAAAAGTTCTGGGATTATCTATTTTTTCTTCCAAATTTTTTAAAACAAGATTCCACAATTTATTAATTTCTTTTTCCATTTTTTTCAAATCTTTTCCACAATTATTTTATTCATTTTTTCCACAACAATGTTTATATTTTTTTCCACTTCCACAAGGACATGGCTGATTTCTTCCAATTTTTTGTTTTCTTATAGGCATAACAGGTATTCCACTTTGCTTACCTTCATATTTTTTTTCTGATATTCCTGGAACTATTGCCATTTCTTCTTTTTCTTCAGTTGGAGGTGTAAATTGTTCATATTTTTGGTGTATAAACTCTGTTTTTCTGGTTTCCTTTACTTTTAAAGCAACCCTTTCTGATATCTGTATTTTTATAAGATTCCCTACAATTTCTTCTTTAATAGATTTTAACATTTCCTGAAAGTACTGAAAAGATTCATGTTTATAAGCAATAAGAGGGTCTTTTTGTGCGTAAGCCCTCAAACTTATACCTTCTCTTAATTCATCCATTGCTCTTAAATGTGCCTTCCATCTGTTATCTATAACTTGTAAAAATATAAACCTTTTTACTTCTTCAAAAAATTCACCAACTTGGTTTTTCTTTTCTTCAAGTATTGAAAAGAATAGTTCTTTTAATTTCTCTTTTAAGTTATCTTTCCATAAATAGTAATTCTGAATATCTTCAATATTATCAGTTTCAATATTTATTCCAAATGTATTTTTGAAATATTTTATTATTCCTTCAAAATTCCACATATGAGGTTTTACCTTTTCACTAAGATATTCTTCACAACTTGTTTCAATTATTTCTTCTACGTATTCCCTAAGATATTCATCTATATTTTTGTTTTCAAGGATATCCTGCCTTATTCTATAAATAATATTTCTCTGCTCATTTAAAACATTATCAAATTCCAATAAATTTTTTCTTATTTCAAAATTTCTCCCTTCTACTTTTTTCTGTGCATTATTTATCATTTTTGTTATTAGTGGATGAGTTATTTTTTCACCTTCTGGTAATTTCCCCATAAGTCCTTTTAATCTTTCCCCCCCAAAAATTCTTAATAAGTCATCTTCAAGTGATAAGTAAAATTTTGAAGAACCGGGATCTCCTTGTCTTCCTGCTCTTCCTTTTAACTGATTATCAATCCTTCTTGCTTCATATCTTTCACTTCCAATTATATGGAGTCCTCCAAGTTCCACAACTTTTTTATGATCTTCTTCCCAAGGTTTCTTATAGTTTCTAAGTAGTTCCTGATATATCTCTCTAAATTCTTCAGGACTTTTCTCCATATCTTCTCTAATTTTTTTCCACTCCTCTTCATATTGGCTTCTTTCTTTTTCATATTCCTCTCTTATAAGAGTAAGTTGTTCTGTATATTTTTTATGTAATTTTTCATATTCCCTAACCTCTCTTTCATATTCTTTTTCAATATCTAAATATTCAGGTGAAAACTTTTCATAAATCTTTTTTTCTATAAAACTTAAAGCATCCTCAACATTTTTATATAAAGTAAATTCTTTATTTTTAAAATCCGAAATGACTTGTTCCTGATTAAATTTTTCTATCAAACTTCTTTTAGTATTATCAAGAAGTTCAATATATTTTTGTATTTTTTTCTTTTCCTTCCCAATTTCTTCTAAATTTAAAATTTCTGGATATATATCTTCAAGTAATTTCATATATTCATTAATTTTGTTGCTCATTTCTGATAAAACTATTTGAGAATTATTTATTGATTCTTTATCTTCTTCCTTAAGGTTTTCAATAGTTTCAACAAGATGTCGTCTGCTTTCTTCTATCTCTTCTTTCATTACAATACCAAAAATTTTTTTCAATGAATTTTTATAATTAATAAAATCTCTGAAACTTTTTCCTGTTATTTCTTTTATTTCCTTCAATCTTTCAGGTTTATCTTTAAACTGGATACTCAATTCCATAAGTTTTGCATTATTCTCTTCATATATTTGTTTTAATTTTAAAAGTTTTTTCTCATATCTTTTAAAAAGATTATTTGATTTTTTCTCAAAAATCTCCTTCTCAAATAAATCCCTTACTTCCTTTTCTTTCTGATATAGATTTTTTTCAATATTTGCAATCTTTTCTTTTTGTCTTTTTAATTCATTACCAATTGTTTTTTCTATTTCTTCTTGTCTTTTTTTGTATTTTTCTTCAATTTCATTTATTATCTCAATAAACTCTGTCTTTACATGTTTTTTATCTTTTTTCCTTGACCAAAGTATTTTGATTGTTTCTTCTCTTGCAATAATTTCTGGGTTTCCACCAAGGATTATATCTACTCCTCTACCTGCCATTTGAGTTGCTATTGTTATTGCTTTTGGTTTTCCTGCTTGGGCTATTATTGCTGCTTCTGCTTCATGATTTTTACCATGCAAAACTTTATGCGGGATATTTTTTCTTTCAAGCATTTTACTTAATTTTTCTGCTTTCTCTATAGAGATTGTCCCAACAAGGACAGGTCTTCCAATTTTATAAAGATCTTCAATCTCTTTTATTATTGCATTAAATTTTTCCTTTTCTGTTGTATATATTTCATCATCATATTCTGTTCTTTTTAAAGGTTTATTTGTAGGAATTACTATAACATCAAGTTTGTAAATCTCTTTAAACTCAAGTGCCTCAGTTATGGCTGTTCCTGTCATTCCTGCTATCTTCTTATAAAGTTTAAAATAATTTTGAAAAGAGATTGTTGCTAATGTCTGATTCTCACTTTCAATTCTCAATCCTTCTTTTGCTTGTATTGCTTGATGAAGTCCGTCTGACCAACGTCTTCCTGGCATCAATCTTCCCGTGAATTCATCAACAATAATTACTTCTCCATCTTTCACCACATATTCTTTATCCCTTTTAAAGAAATTATGTGCCCTTAATGCTTGATTTATATGATGAACAAGTTCTGTATGTGTTCCATCATAAAGATTGCCAATATTTAAAAGTTTCTCACATTTTTTAATTCCTTCTTCTGTTAAAGTAACTGTCTGATTTTCTTCATCCACCATAAAATCTTTATCCTTTACAAGTTTTCTTACAAGTCGATCCACTTCATAATATAAAGAAGGACTCTCTTCACTTGGTCCAGAAATTATTAAAGGAGTTCTTGCTTCATCTATTAAAATAGAATCAACCTCATCTATAATAGCATAATTTAATTTCCTTTGAACTTGGTCTTCTTTCCTAACAGCCATATTATCTCTTAAATAATCAAAACCAAACTCACTACCTGTTCCATAAGTAATGTCACATAAATATGCTTCTTTTCTACTTACTGGTCTTAAGTATAAAAATCTTGAATCAGGAGGTAAATGTGTGGGGTCAAATTTATATGCAACTGAAGAATATCTATCCTTTGTCTCTCTAAAAGAAACAATACAACCAATAGAAAGCCCTAAATAATGATAAATTGGCCCCATCCATTGTGTATCTCTTTTTGCCAGATAGTCATTTACAGTCACAAGATGACATCCATTCCCTTCAAGCGCATTAAGGAACAAAGGTAAAGTTGCAACAAGAGTTTTACCTTCTCCTGTTGCCATTTCCGCAATTTTCCCTGAATGTAAAACAAGTCCTCCTATTATCTGAACATCAAAATGTCTCATATTTAAAGTTCTTTTTGCAGATTCCCTTACAAGAGCAAATGTATCTACTATAAAATTGTCAAGTGGTTCTCCTTCTGAAATGAGTTTTCTTATTTCTTCTGTCTTTTTAATCATCTCTTCTCTTGACAAATTTTTAATTTCTTCCTCTTTTTCATTTATTTTTTTCAAAAGTTCTATTAAATTTTCAAGAAAAAAAACTTTCTCTCTATTTAAAAATGAACTTAAAAAACCTTTTGTTCCAGGGTTTAAATTTTTTAATCTTGTTAGTAAGTCGTCATAATAATCCATTTTTTCCTCTCAGGTTGGTACTTTTAATTGTGAATTGCCGGGGGGCAGAATCGAACTGCCCACGCCAGCCTTTTCAGGGCTGCGCTCTACCACTGAGCTACCCCGGCAATACCAGAAATAAATTACCAGTTTAAAAAGTTTTTGTCAAGTTTTGTAACTTGTTTTAAAATTAAAAATATGACAAGAAGAGAACTAAATATAAAAATATTTGAAGGATATACAGATAAAGTTTTATGGCAACCAAGACTTGAAACATGGATATATTATAACAGAAAAAATAACTCATTGCCAAATAGTTTTAAGGAACTATCAGATTTTGAAATTTATGATGAACTTGGTTGTTCAGTGAGATATGGGGCTTCAAGAGGATTAATTGAATATAATGAGGAACCTGTTGAGTCATTTGAAAAAGTTATTGATGAAAACCATATAGAAATAGTTATAAGAACTAAGTGGGGTGACTTAAAAACAGTTTATCAAATAGTTAAAGAAAATGAAAATAAAAGAATTGTAAAATTTCCTGTTGAAAATTTAAAAGAACTTAAAACTTTGACAAATTATATAAGAAATAAAAGATATGTTTTCGTTAATGAAATATTTGAAGAAAGTGATAAAAAGTTGGGAAATAGAGGTGCTCCTACAATTTTTCTTTCAAGTTCAGGATTCACTGATTTAATTAAATTTTATGCAGGACTTTTAAATACATTTTATTTACTTAAAGATTATCCAAAGCAATTAGAAGAATATCTTGATGCTTGTGATGAAAGAGATGAAAGAATGATAAGGGAAGTTTTAAAATCAGATTGTAGAATTTTCAATCTTGGAGACCATGCCACAAATGAATTTACTCCTCCACCAATTCTTGAGAAATATCTTTTACCAAGATGGCAAAAAATTGGGGAGATTATGAGAAAAAATAATAGATTTGTCCACAGTCATTGGGATGGGAATTCAAAATTGATCTTAAAATATATAAAAAACTCGGGACTATCAGGCATTGAAGCATTAACTCCTTATCCTCAGTGTGACATGTCTCTTGAAGAAATAAAGGAGGCGGTTGGTGATGAATTTGTTGTTCTTGACCTTATACCAGCGATTTTCTTTTTACCTTCTTATTCTACTGATTTTGTTCTTGATTTTGCAAAAAAAGTTATAGATATTTTTGCTCCAAAACTTATACTTGGGGTCTCTGATGAACTACCACCTTTTGGTCAAATTGAAAAGATAGAAAAAATTTCTGAATATATCTATAAAAAATTTGGGAAAATAGAATGATTAAAATTGCTCTTTTTGGTTATTCAGGAAGTGGTAAAACATATATTTTTAGAAGTTTGACAGGTAAAGAAGGTGAGATTTTTGATCCTTTTAAACCAAATATAGGAGTTGGGATTTATAAAGATAAAAGATTAGAAAAAATAAAAGAGATTATAAATCCCAAAAAAATTATCTATCCTGAGTTTGAAATATATGATTTTAAAGGTTTCCCAGAAGGAGAAGGGTTCCCTTCAAATTATTTTAAAAACTTCAATGAAATAGATATAATTTATTTGATTGTGAAAAATTTCACAAACGAAGTAAATCCTCAGGAAGAAATGGAGTCGTTAATAATGGAACTTATTTATCATGATATAGAAAGAATAGAAAGTATAATTGAGACAAGGAAAAGGGAAAAAGAAAATATAGAAATTTGGGAAAAATCACTTGAATTTTTAAAATCAGAAAAACTATTGAAAAACATAGGACTTGATAAAAAACAATTACTCGGTGCAGAACTTTTAACATTGAAGGAGGTTATTGTTTTTTCTAATGGAGAAACAAAACAGATAAAAACAAGTTTACCTATAGTTTATAATCTTGATGATTTTTATAAAAAGGCAATAGAAACACTTAATATGATTACTTTTTATACAATTAAAGGAGATATAGCACAGGCATGGATAATACCGAAAAATCTAACAGCAAAACAGGCAGGAGGCAAAATTCATAAAGATATAGAAAAGGGATTTGTAAAAGCAGCAACATTAAGTTTTAATGAATTCATTGAAATAACTGACTGGCATAAAGCAAAAAATATGGGCATATTAAAATTTCTTGGTCCAAATTCCCAAATTTCTGATGGTGACATAGTTGAATTTTACTTTACAAAATAATTATTTT
>JAOAEP010000023.1 GCA_026416755.1 bacterium
ATTTCTCTTGTGGTTGGTGGAATTGGAATTATGAACATTATGCTTGCAACAGTTACAGAAAGAACAAGGGAAATAGGAATAAGAAGAGCAGTTGGAGCAAAAAGAAGAGATATTATAATTCAATTTTTACTTGAGACGGTAATTTTATCTTCAGTGGGAGGTTTTATTGGGATATTACTTGGTGTCTTAATTCCTAAACTTGTGACAAAATTTGTAGGGATGACAACTGTTATAACATGGTGGTCAATTGTCCTTTCATTTACAATATCTGTTGGAGTTGGAATAACTTTTGGTATTTATCCTGCAAGAAAGGCTGCATACTTAGACCCAATTCAAGCATTAAGATATGAGTAAGTATTAATTCGTTTAAATTTATTTGAAAAAACATTCTATTGTTATATAATATTTACCTTAAAAAAAGGAGAAATGAAAAATGTTAAAATATTTTTTTACTCCAGAAAATGTATGTTTGATAGGTGCTTCTACAAATCCCGATAAACTAGGTTTTAAAATTTTAAAAAACTTAATAGAGGGTGGTTATAAAGGTAAAATTTTTCCTGTTAACCCCAAAGCAGATACAATTTTAAATCTTAAAAGTTATAAAAATGTTTTAGAAATACCTGAAGTTTGTGAATTAGCTATAATTGTAATACCATCTGAATTGGTTTGTGATGTTGCAGAAGAATGTGGGAAAAAGGGAATAAAAGGTCTTATAGTAATTTCAGCGGGATTTAAAGAAACAGGTCCAGAAGGAAGAAAAAAAGAGGAAAGGTTAAAAGAAATTGTTAGAAAATATAAAATGCGACTTATTGGTCCAAATTGTTTAGGTGTTATAGATACAAAAAATAAATTAAATGCCTCTTTTGCTTCTGAAATGCCTCTTGAAGGGAAAATTTCATTTATAACACAATCAGGTGCTTTAGGAACTGCTATTTTAGATTGGGCAGTTAAAGAAAATGTTGGTCTTTCTAAATTTATTAGTTTTGGAAACAAGGCAGATGTTTCAGAAATTGATTTAATTGAAGAGTTTGAAGATGACTCTGATACAGATGTTATTCTTCTATATCTTGAAGGAGTGAATGATGGAAAAAAGTTTATGGAAGTTACAAAAAGGGTGAGTAGCAAAAAGCCAATAATTGTTATAAAGTCAGGTAAAACAGAAAAAGGGACAAAAACAGCAAGTTCTCATACAGGTTCATTATCAGGTTCTGATACAGCATTTAATTCTGCGATAAAACAATCAGGAGTTATAAGAGCAAATACTGTTGAAGAACTTTTTGATTATGCTTTAATTTTTGCTTGTCAACCGATTTTAAAAGGCAAAAATATTGGAATTATTACAAATGCAGGTGGTCCAGCAGTAATGGCTGTTGATATGATAGAAGAAATTGGACTTACATTGGCTGAGTTTTCAACAGAAACTACTGAAAAACTGAAAAATTTTCTGCCATCTGCTTCAAACATATCCAATCCCGTTGACATTCTTGGAGATGCACAAGCAGATAGATATGAAAGAGCAATTGAATTTGTAATTTCTGATGATAAAGTAGATGGTATTATTGTGATTTTAACGCCTCAAGTAACAACTCAGATAAAAGAAACAGCAGAGTGTATTGCTAAAACATCAAAGAAATATAATAAACCAGTAATTACGTGTTTTATGGGTGGAAAGAGAGTTGAAGAAGGGATTAAAATTTTAAAAGAAAACAAAATTCCAAATTACTTTTCACCTGAAAGAGCCATAATTTCTCTAAAGGCAATGTATGATTACTGGAGAAATTTAAATGAAAAGCCAAAAGGTAAAGTAATCAAATTTAAAGTTGAAAAAGAAAAGGTTCAGGAAAAAATAAATTATTTCAAAAATCAAAAAATTAACACTATAGGAGATATTGAAGGGAGGGGAATACTTTCATTATATGGTATAAATGTTATAAATTCTTTTTTGGCAAAAGATGAAAATGAATGTGCAGAGTTTTTAAAAGAAAATGATGGTGTTTATGTAATGAAACTTGTCTCTCCTGATATAATTCATAAAACAGAAGCAGGGGGTATTAAATTAAATATTACAAATTCTGAAGAAGCAAAAAGAGCGTTTTTAGAAATTATAAATTCAGCAAAAAAATATAAACCAGATGTAAAAATTATAGGTGTTCAAATTCAACCGATGATAAAAAATGGGGTTGAGGTTATTATTGGAATAAATAAAGATATCCAATTTGGACATTTAATTATGTTTGGTTTAGGAGGAATATATGTAGAATTATTGAAAGATGTTTCTTTTAGATTAATTCCAATTACAGATATTGATGCTAATAACATGATAGATGAGATAAAAACGAGTAAAATTTTAAAAGGTTTCAGAAATATACCCAAAATGGATATAGAGGCAATTAAAGAAACATTATTAAGAGTTTCTCAACTTATATTAGATTTTCCAGAAATAAAAGAGATGGATATAAATCCATTAGTTGTAAAAGAAAAAGGTTGTACTGCTGTTGATGTAAGATTTTCTTTTGAATTTTAAAAGGGAGGAGTTATGATAGAAGGAAAGATTGTAAAGGTAAGGTTTAAAAAATATTATACTGACCAGAGATTATGGGTTTTTATAGGAAAAGTTTTGAAATTCACAGAAAACTGGATAATGATAGAAGGTAAAGGTATAATCGTAATGAAAGGAAAAATGTCTCCCGTAGATATAGATAGAGAGAAAAGAATTATACTTATTCCAAGAGAAAATATTTCTCATATAAGAATTTTACCTGATGACTTTAATATTGATGAAATTGAAGTAATAACAGAAGGATTAAGAATCTTTGTGAAAGTTAAAAATGGCCCAGATACGAGCATAAGTGAAATTTAAGAAACAAGGAGGATAATTATGAAGAATGGAAAATATTTAATAGGTTTTATTGGTTTTGGAGGTATTGCAAGAGGTCCTCATTATTCTGGTTGGAAAAAATTACCTGATGTTGAAGTTTTTGGGATTTCTGATCCTTCAGAGGCAGTAAGAAAATTTGCTAAAGATGAACTTGGAATAAAATATGTTTTTGAAAACTATGAGGACTTATTGAAAATTGAAGAAATTGATATTATTGACATTTGTGCTCCAAATGCAATTCATTTTCCAGCAACAATTGCATCTTTAAAAGCAGGAAAGCATGTATTATGTGAAAAACCCCTTGCGATAAGTAAGAAAGAAGTTGAAGGGATGATAAAAGAAGCAAAAAAAGCAAAGAAAAAATTAATGGCAGCACAACATATGAGATTTATGAAAGAGTCAGTTGCTTTAAAAAGGTTAATTGATAATGGAGAACTTGGGGAAATTTATTTTGCAGTTGCTTATGCTTTAAGAAGAAGACATCTACCAACAAGTCCCACATTCATAGACAAATCTCTTTCAGGTGGGGGACCAATGTTTGATATTGGAGTTCATATTCTTGATTTAACTTATTGGTTTATGGGTTGTCCCAAAGTTCATTCTGTAAAAGGAATAACCTTTACAAAACTTGCAAAAAGAAAAGATATAAAAGGTCTTTGGGGAGAATGGGATAGAGAAAAATATAATGTTGAGGATTTTGCTTCTGGATTTGTAAGATTTTATGACGATAAAGCATTAAACTTAACCTGTAGTTTTCTCGCAAATATGGAAAAAATAGATGATTTTTCAACAACCTTGTTTGGAACAGAAGGTGGAATAAAATGGCCCAATGGTAAACTTGCAAAAGAAAAGAATGGGATTTTACAGGATATTGAATTGAAATTAGATGTCTTACCCAATGTGGCTCCTCATCATGAAGAAATAAGAGTATTTTTGGAATGTGTAAAAGAAGATAAAGAAGTTCCTGTAAAACCAGAAGAAAGTTTAGAAGTAATAAAAATACTTGAAGCAATATATATAAGTTCAGAAACAGGTAAAGAAGTTATTTTTTAATATTATCTTTCAATTTTTAAAATTTCTACTTTTGAATTTAAAACAAAAGAAGAAAATAGTTTTACATCTTTATCTGAACCAACTATATCTCCATAATGATAAGGAATTGCAATTTGAGGTTTGATTGTATTAATAGCATTTGCGGCTTCTTCTGCAGTCATAGTATATGTGCCTCCAATAGGAACTATTGCAACATCTACTTTTATCTCTTTCATTTCAGGAACAAAATCAGTATCTCCTGCGATATAAATTTTCTTCCCCTCAATTTCAATTATATATCCACACCAATTATTACTCTTTGGATGAAAATTTTTATTCACATTATATGCAGGTATTGCTCTCACTTTACACCAATTTAAATTTACTTCTTGTCCAGGTTTAATTTCTATTTTTTCTCCTAATTTAATTTTTAATATATCATGTGGCCCTATAATAACAGAATCATTTTTTATAACCTTATTTATATCATCAGGGCTAAAATGGTCATAATGAGAATGGGTTATGAGAATTAAGTCACCTTTTGGCTGGTCTTTTATAAGTTTCCAAGGGTCAATATAAATATTTTTCCCACCAATTGTAATTAAAATAGAAGCATGTCCTAACCATCTTATATATTCTACCATTTTTTCACCTCCTTTCATTCTTATATTACTCTGATTTTCTTTTATAAGTCAAATTTTTCTTTTATCATTCAATTCACAAAATAATAATATAAGAGATAAGCAAGAATTAATTTTCCATATTCGTTTGCATGAACTTGATCTCTTAAAAAGAATTCATAGGGTAAGTTTGAATTTTTTATATATTCACCCCAGTATTTTTCAATATCAAAAAATTCAACTTTCTCTTCTTCTGCAAGTTTTTTTAATTTGTCTCTATAAGTATTTTCAACAATTTCATAAGTCCATTCATAATTTGTCCTTGGGTCACCTTCTTTTCCAACTGCTTTACTCATGACAATTATTTCTAAATTCTGTTTCTCTCTTGCCTTTCTTATCACATTTCTTATTGCTTCTGTATCATCTCTATTACTAATTCCACCAATTATTAAAAGGTCCGGATTATAATCAAGAACATATTCCTTTACTCTATTTTCTTTTTCATAATACCAACAACCAGTTCCACCTCTTACAGAAGTTATAATTTCTATTTTTGCTCTTGGATAGGAAGTTTTAATTAAAACATCATAAAAAGAATTTCCAATATCATTAATTATACTATCTCCCAACATTACAATTCTAATTTTTTCTCCTTTTTTTAATTTCTCTATTGTTTTTGGTATATACATCTTTTTAACTTCAAATTTTTTAACTTCAGGGATTTTCTTTTTCATCTCATTTAAGTGATTTATTATCATTTTATCTGATGCCTTTTTTATAATTACATTTTTTATCTTAAAAGGATACTTTTCTTTTCCAATCACTTGAAAGATAACTTTTCCATATTTTGCCTTACACTTCCCTCTAAAATAAAATTGATTTTTAACAAATTCCTTACTTCCATCAAAACTTGAATAATTATCTGCTATTAGTTGATTTTTATTTTCATCAAAAAATACTATTGCCCAATAATTTTTAGTTGGAGAAAGTGATTCAAAACTCAACTCATAATATTCAAATTCATTAATAGGAAACAATATACTTTCCCATTTTCCTTCTTCAACAATTACTTCATTTTCATATTTATATACAACTTTTGGGATTTTTAAACCAATTATTAAAGAAAAAATTATTATAATCCAAATCTTTTCCATTTTTCCCTCATGTTTCTACTTAAGTATATTTTTTTAAAAGATAAAAAGCGTTAAGATATAAAATTTTTTTAATTTCATTTTCAGAAAGACCTGCTCCAAAAAGGGATGCAATATAATAGTGGTGATTAAACCAAGGAAAGTCAGTTCCATAAAGAATTCTATCAGAGCCAATTTTTTCAATAAATTTTTCAAGAACACCTCTTTCATCTATTACAGCACATAATTCAAGATACACATTTTCATAATTCTTAACAATTTCAATTGCTTTATCCCAACAATTATGTAAAGAATGTCCTAAAATTAATTTTAATTTTCTATACTTTTTAAGAATTTTTTCAACTTCATTTTCACCATTATAAAAACTTCCACCCCAAGTATGTGTTAAAATTATACTTTTATTTTCCTCTGCATATTCAAAAACAATCTGGTATCTTTTATTTGAAAGGGGCACTCTATGATAATCTGGAAGTAGTTTAAAACCAACATATACATCTTTAAGTTTATCATAACTATTAATATCATTTTTTATATTATTCTGATAATGTGGATTTATTGAGCAATAACCTCTAAATTTATCTGGGTATTTCTTAACAATTTCAATTACAACTTTATTTCCTATATCTGGATTAAAGAGAGAATAATGATGAGCAAATACACATAATTTGACTCCTACACTTTCCATTCTTTCTATCATTTTTTCTGGTTCAATATAGGGCAAATGACTTCCATAAAAAAATCCCATATGGCAGTGAACGTCAATAACCGGAAAACTTTCTATTTTTCCATTTTTTAAAAACTCTTCCCAAAGTTTATTCATATTTAATTTCCCTTATAATCCTTTCAATATTTTTATAAGCAATTTATACTTTATCACCTTTACTTATTTTTGCATGAGTAAGTTGTGCTATTGAACTTTCAAAATATCTTTCTGGAAAACCAGAACCAAAAACAATCCTTTCTGCACCGAATTTTTTAACTGTTTCCTCTAAACTCCCCTCATTCAATGAAAGTAAACTTGATTCAAGATAAACATTAGGAAATTTTTCAAGTAATGGCCAAGTAAATCTATCTGTATTCCACATTCCAGTATTACATAAAATACATGTTAACTTTGGAAAATCAGATAATATTGAGTATACATCTCTGTAATCAACTGAAAAACCACTCATTACATCTAAAAAAATAGGGAATTTTCTATTCTCAAGTTCTGCTAAAAATTCTCCAAAACTTATTTTACTTAATATAAAATTATGTTTTTTGGGGAAAAAATTAAAACCAACTATTTTTTTCTCTTTAAGTTCTTTAAAAGAATAGATTTTTATCTCATCTGTTTGAAATGGTAAAAGTGTTAAAACACCATAAAATTGTTCTTTATTTGAAATTTCTTTTATTAATTTTTCATTTCCAATTTGTGGATGAACATCTCTTTGGGAAATATCCCAAACAATTGCTTTTTCAATATTTAGAAAAGACATTTTTTCCATAGTTTCTTCAACTGTCACAGATATGTTTTTTTCATCATTCATAGGTTTACCAATCCAGATATTCACATCAAAAAACTTACAATCCATTTTTCCTTCTTTCATTGTTCTATATATAACAGAACTTTTTCTATTTATACATTGTCCTTTTTCAATTTATTATATCATTTCAGATTTTATTTGGCGAGTTTGACTTAATCTATAAAGAATGTATGATAAAAAAAATGAAAATTTATAAAGATATATTGAAAATAAAAAAGGAAGAATTTTTACTTTTTTCAGTTTTATCTGCATATATTCTTTTGGAAAACTTTTTTCTGGAGAAATTTTCTTTCGCTTATATTCCTCTCTTTTTATTTGAAATTTACTTAACTATTTCTGTTTATAATGGGATTAAAAAAAATGTATATAATGAAAGATTTAGTTTTTTGGAAATTTTTAAAGAGGGTTTTCTTTTTTTACCTTCAATTTTACTTTATAATTTTCTAATTATTTTCTCAATTGGTTTAATTTATTTAATTGTCTCAAATTCTATTTCCTCAATCAAAATTTTTTCAAAATTATCTTATTTAATCTTTTTTATAATTATCGGATGGGCATCCGTTCCCTTTTTTTATATTCTTTTGACAATTTATACACCATTTATAATAATTGCTAATAATTGTTCAGTTATTAATGGTATTAAAAAAAGTTTTGAATATATGAAGGAAAATCTATCTTATTTGATATGTGTTTTTTCCCCCTTTTTTTTACTATGGATTTTATTCTTTACAATATTTCAAAAATATAGTAAAATTATTTCCTTAAAAGTTTTTTTGTTACTAATTATTTCATTCTTGGAGATTTTGACAATAAAAACAGTTTTTATTGTCTATAAAGGAGATAAAAATGAAAGAGATATTTGAAATAAGATGGCATGGAAGAGGAGGACAAGGTGCAAAAACAGCGGCTCTTTTATTTGGTGATGCCTGTGTTTCAACAGGTAAATATATTCAAGCATTTCCAGAATATGGGCCTGAGAGAATGGGGGCACCAGTTGCTTCTTTTAATAGAATAAGTTCTTCTCCTATAAGAATTCATTCAGGAATAGAAAATCCAGATGTAGTAGTAGTTCTTGATTTTTCATTAATTGAACAAATAAATGTTTGTGAAGGACTTGATGATAAAAGAGGGATTTTACTTATCAATACTCCTCTATCCCCAGAAGAGATTAAAAAGAGAATTGGATTTGGTGGGAAAGTTTATACGGTTGATGCTTCAAAAATCGCCATTGAAACAATTGGGAGAGAAATTCCAAATACTCCAATGATGGGTGCTCTTATTAAAGTGACTGGTATTTTAAAACTTGATGAACTTCTTCATGATACGAGAAAAAAACTAGAAGTTAAATTTAGAAATAAACCAGAAGTGATTGAAGGGAATTTAAAAGCAATTGAAAGGGCATATAATGAAGTGAAAGGAGATTAAAATGGAAAAAAAGATGACTTGGAAAGAACTACCTATTGGAGATATTCTCAAAGGTGGGACTTCTTTAAGTTTTAAAACAGGAAACTGGAGAAGTAAAAAACCTGTTCATCTTCCTGAAAAATGTATAAATTGTTTTATATGCTGGATAAGTTGTCCTGATGATGCAATAATTGTTGATGCGGAAAAAGGTAAATGGGTTTCTTTTAATTATGATTATTGTAAAGGTTGTGGTATATGTGCCTATGAGTGTCCTAAAAAAGCAATAGAAATGAAAGAGGAAGTGGAAAAATGAGAAAAAAAATATATTTAATAACTAGTTTATTTTTATCTGGATGGATTTTTTCTGGGATAGAATATCTCATTTTTAAAAATGAAAAAGATAAATTACAAAAACAAATACAAGAAAAGGAAATGGAAATAACTACATATAAAACTTTACTTGGGGAGGTTGAAAAAGCACAAAACGATATAGAGAATATTATAACCACATTAAATAGTTTAAAATCAAAACTTCAAAAGATGGAGGAAAAAATTAAAAAAGGAGATGACAATGGGGATAAAAGTAGCCAAAACAGGTAATGAAGCATTTGCTGAAGGTATGAGACAGATAAATCCTGATGTTGTAGCTGCTTATCCAATAACTCCCCAGACAGAAATTGTTCAAATTTTTTCTCAATTTGTAGCAGATGGTCTTGTTAAAACAGAATTTATTCAGGTTGAAAGTGAACATTCTGCAATGAGTGCATGTATTGGAGCAAGTGCTGCTGGAGCAAGAGCAATGACAGGGACATCTTCTCAAGGGCTTGCGTACATGTGGGAAATGCTTTATATTGCTTCTGGGCTAAGGCTACCAATAATTATGGCTGTTGTAAATAGAGCACTTTCTTCACCTATAAACATACATTGTGACCATTCAGATACTTTTGGAGCAAGAGATAGTGGTTGGATACAAATCTATTCTGAAAATGTGCAAGAAACATATGACAATTTAATTCAGGGAGTTAGAATTGCTGAACATCCAGATGTGAGATTACCGTGTATGATTATGACAGATGGTTTTATCTTAAGTCATTGCCTTGAAACAATGGAAATGTTAACTGATCAAGAAGTTCAAGAATTTATTGGGAAACCACCAGAAAGAGAAAATCTTATAAAGTCAGCAATTGAAGGGAACCCAATTACTATAGGAGCGCTTGATTTACAGGACTATTATTTTGAACATAAAAGACAACAAGCAGAGGGGATGAAAAATGCATTAAAAGTTATACCTCTTATAGGTAAGGAATTTGGAGAAAAATTTGGAAGGTATTATAGTTTTGTTGAAAATTATATGATTGAAGATGCAGACATTGGTATTGTAGTTATTGGTTCAACAGCGGGAACTGGGAAAGAAGTGGTTGACAATTTAAGAAAAAAAGGAATAAAAGCAGGATTATTAAAAATAAGAGTTTTAAGGCCTTTACCTGTAGAAGAAATAAGAGATTCATTAAAAAACTTAAAAGTAGTTGGAATTATGGATAGAGTTGAAGGGATGAATGCTTTTTGTGGACCTTTATATTCAGAGATTGCTACTTGTCTTTATGACTTAGAAAAAAAACCCATTTTAACAGATTTTGTTTATGGGCTTGGTGGAAGAGATGTAAAAATTGAAGATATTGAAACTATTTTTAATGATTTATTAAAAATTTTAGAAAAAGGGAAAAAGGAATTCACTTTAAAATATATAGGAGTAAGAGAATAATTTGGAGGACAGTTCTCCGAAAAAGGAGGTTTTAAGATGCCTAGTATAAGAGAACTTGCAAAAAGAGAGAGTAGATTTGTTTCTGGTCATAGATTATGTGCGGGATGTGGAGCAGGAATTGTGATGAGATTGGTACTTCTTGCTATTGATAAACCAGTGATTGCTTCATGTTCTACTGGATGTGTAGAAGTTGCTTCAACAATATTTCCATACTCATCATGGAAGGTTCCATGGATACATTCTGCTTTTGAGAATTCTGCAAGTACAATAAGTGGTATTGAAGCAGCATATAATGTTTTTAAGAGAGAAGGTAAAATTGAAAAAGAAATTGTTTTTGTTGGTTTTGGAGGTGATGGTGGAACTCATGATATTGGTTTTCAAGCACTAAGTGGTGCAGCAGAAAGAGGACACAATGTTTTATATATTTGTTATAATAATCAGGCCTATATGAATACAGGAATCCAGAGGTCTGGTGCCACTCCTAAATATGCTCATACTACTACTTCACCTGTTGGGAAAGTTATACCAGGTAAAATCCAATGGCAAAAAAATCTTGTTGAAATTATGGTGGCTCATGGAATTCCATATGCTGCAACTTCAATTCCTGGAAGATGGAATGATCTTGTCAATAAAGTGGAAAAAGCAATAAAAATTAATGGATTTAAATATATAGAAGTACTTTCTCCTTGTCGTTTGGGTTGGCCTCATGAACCAGAATTGACTATGGAAATTTCACGACTTGCTGTTGAAACTTGTCTTTGGCCACTTTATGAAGTTTTTGAAGGTAAGTATAAATTGACTTATAAACCTAAAGAGAAAAAACCAATAAGTGAATGGTTTAAATTACAGGGTAGATTTAGACATCTTCTTTTACCTCAAAATACTCAATTACTAGAAGAAATACAAAAAGAAATTGATAGAAGATGGGAAAATTTACTTAGAAAATGTGAAGAAATATGAACTCTTTGATAGTAGGGCTAATTGGTTTAATATTATTTATTTTTTCATATTTTCTTTATGGGAAATATTTAGAAAAATTATGGAATATTGATGAGAAAAGAAAACCACCCTCATATACAAAAGCAGATGGTATAGATTATGTTCCTGCAAAACACTGGTTAATACTTTTTGGACACCATTTTTCTTCAATTGCTGGTGCTGGACCAATTTTAGGGCCTGTTATTGCTGCCTGTTTATGGGGTTGGGGTCCTGCTTTTTTATGGATTGTATTTGGTTCTATTTTTTTTGGAGGAGTTCACGATTTTTCATCACTCGTTTTAAGTGTAAGGAATGAAGGCCAAACGATAGGAGAGATAACAAAAAAAATTTTTGGAGATAAGAGCAAAATTATCTTTTCTTTATTTTTATGGTTCACTCTTATTCTTGTAGTTGCAGTTTTTTCAGCAGTAACTTCTAAAACATTTATTGAAGAGCCATCAATAGTTATTCCTACTTTTTTTCTTATACTGGATGCTTTAATATTTGGCTTTTTAGTTTATAAAAAGAATGTTTCAGTTTTTTATTCTACAATTATTTGTCTTTTCTTACTTATCTTATCTTTCACAATTGGGAAAGAAAACCCTATTATTATAAAATTTAATCCTCTAAAAATATGGATATGCATACTTCTTTTTTATAGTTTCATAGCAAGTATCTTGCCTGTAAATATTCTTCTACAGCCTAGGGATTACTTATCTTCTTTTATTCTTTTTGGTGGAATGTTTTTGGGATATATTGGGCTTATATCTTCTCATCCAAAAGTAAAAACACCATTTTATACTACATTTTACTCAAATTCTGGTTCTTTATGGCCAATGATGTTTGTCATAATTGCTTGTGGTGCAATAAGTGGATTCCATGGACTTGTTTCAAGTGGTACTACTTCAAAACAGATAGCCAATGAGAAAGATATAAAAAAGATTGGATATGGTGGAATGTTAACAGAAGGATTTCTTTCAATTCTTGCTTTATTATGTGTTTGTGCTGGGTTATACTGGGTAGGTGAAATTCCTGAATTTACATATCCTGAACTTATGAAAAAAGGTGACTGGATTGGAACATTTGCTACTGGTTATGGTCAAATACTAAAAAAAATTTTAAATCCTCAAATAGGTAAAATTATAGCCATTATTATGATAAATAGTTTTGTTTTAACTACACTTGATACAGCAACAAGAATAACAAGATATTTAACACAGGAACTTTTTGGGGAAACATTTAGAATTAAACCAATTAAGAATAGATACTTTGCAACATTTATTATAATTCTATTTGCTGGATATCTTGCCTTTGGAAATTGGCAGAAGATATGGCCTATTTTTGGTGCTTCAAATCAACTTGTTGCTGGAATTACTCTTTTCCTCTGTGGATTTTACCTTTTTCTCAATAGAAAAAAATACATTAGTGCTTTAATTCCCTCAATAATTATGTTTTTAATCACAATGACAGCCCTGACAATTCAAATGATTTCTTTTTATACACAGAAAAATTTTCTACTTGGAAATATATGCTTAATTCTTCTTACTCTTTCAATTTTTATCATAGATGAAGGAATAAAAATCTTAATTCAAATTAAAAAAGGAGTACAGAATGAAAAAAGAAGTACTTGAAGGAGAGATTGAATACTTATGTTTTGATAAACTACCAAAACATGATTCTACATGGGGACTTTGTACAGGAATTGATGGGAATATATATATTGCTGCTTGTGGAGAAGGGACAGGAGGTTTAAGTGTTTTCCTTTTAAGATATTTACCAGACAAAGAAAAACTTGAATATTTAATAGAAGTAGGGCCTGAGATTGGAGAACCACCTGATAATGGACATGCAACTCAATCTAAAATTCATTACTGTTTGATTCCTGGAAGTGATGGATTGCTTTACTGTGCAACTCATGCAAGTGGACCACCCATAAATTATCCTTTCTGGAGACCACAAAATACATGGGATGATGAAAATGTTATATTTCCAGGTGCTTTCATTTTTACCTATGACCCTGTAAAGAATAAAATAAACAATTTTGGAATTGGTCCTAAAAGAGAAGGGAGTAGATGTCTTGCTTATGATGAAAAGAGAAAGAAATTGTATGGTATAACTTGGCCAAGAAATCACATTTATGTTTACTACATTGAATCTCGGAAGTATCTTGACCTTGGTAGAATTGGAGATATAAATCCCCAGGTAATTTTTCTTGATAAATATGGAAATGCTTATACAACAGATGATTATGGATTTATTTTAAAAATAGATGCAGAAACAAATGAAGTAAAAAATTTAAAAGTGAAATGTCCATATGAAAATTATAGATATGGTTGGCACAACGTTCCTTATGATGTTGTTCCTTCTCCTGACTGGGAATGGTTTTATGGAACTGACTGGGGATATGAGTCCCATTTATGGAGATTTACACCTTATAGAGAAAGACCAATAATTGAAGATTTAGGAAGAGCATGGGGTCCAACTGATTTTAAAACAGATAGATATCTTGAAAGATATCAGGTAAGAGGACTTATCTTTGGAGCAGATGGTAAATTATATTTTACAATGCAGTGTGGATGGGAAAAAGAAGAAAATAAATATCTTTTAAGATTAAATACAGAAACACATGAAAGAGAAGTTATCGGTTCATTAACTTTTGGGGACCATAAACCAAGAGCAATTGCAAGTGCGACTTTTGATTTTTATGGAAATTTATATTTTGCTGAAGCAGGCAATTCACCGACTGGAATATATATTTATAGACCTAGTTATGTAAAAAAAGATAAAAAACTTTTTTCTTGGAAAGATGTTAAATTATGGGGGTGAAAAATGAAAGATTTTGAAAAAGAATTAGAAAAAAGAAAATGGCCTGAAAGACCAGAAATACATATTGATCTTAGAAAATATAATCCTTATGTTAGTTATGGTAGGGTAGAAAATAGAAGTTTACGGCTTTTTCAATCACTTTCTGAACCAATTCCACCTGAGGAATGTGCAATAACTTCTCTTTGTAGAGGTAAAAATAGGAAGATTTATGGAGCAACAAGTGGTAAAAAAAGCCATCTTTTTTATTACAGTTTTTCACCGCAAGGAGATGGGGTTTGTGATATTGGCATAGTTGAAGGAGCAAAGAGCATAAAAAATTCATTATGTGTGGATAAACAAGGCAATATTTGGGGTGGAGTTAGTGAAGGAGAAAAGGGTTTTATATTTTTTTATGATACATCAAAGGATTATATGGGAGAAGCATCTACTGTTTCAGGTGAAATAAAAATAATTCTGGAGCCAATTCCTGGAGAATTTATTATTTCTCTTATCTGTGATGAAGAAAAAAATTTACTTTATGGGTTAACAAATGAAGGGAATTTTTTTATATATGAAATTTCTAAAAATGAAGTTATAAGTAAAGGACAGATTGATAAAAATAAATTATTCTCTAATGTAATTGTGAAGGAAGATAAGGGAAATATTTATTTATTTGGGGCATATGGTCAGATAATTGAATATTCAGTTTTAGAGGATAAAATAATCCCTCTTGATATTTATGTTCCATTTCTTAAAGGAAGAAGTTTTTATGACCGTGTTTCTTCAGTTTGTTTTAATGAATATGACGGATTTATATATGGTGGGACTTCAGTTGATGGAATATTTTTTTCTTTTAATCCAGAAACAAAATTTGTAAGAATGATAGGTAAAGTTACTCCTGAAAAAGATATACCATGTTTGACAGTTGGGAATGATGGGATTGTTTATGGAATAAGTGGTGAAAAAGATGGCATGGCTCATCTATTCTCTTATAATCCAGATACATATTCTCTAACAGATTTAGGAATTTTGTATACTACAATAGAAATACCCTGGCATGGATATGAATTTTCTTCTGCATGTACAGGTGATTTTGGAGAAATTTATCTTGGAGAAAGTGACAGAATAAGTCATCTATTTATATATTTCCCACCAGTCCCAAAAAAGAAAAAGTGAATATTTAAAAATTATTTTCAATCATTTCTTATTTTATTCTTCACAACTTAGTATAAAATGAATTTTGGGAAGAAGAATGCTTTACCAAATGAGATAATAGAAGTATAATTAAGATTAAATCAACTCTTTATTAAAAATAAAAAGCGCCTGTAGCTCAGTGGATAGAGCGGTGGACTTCGAATCCAAGGGTCGCCAGTTCAAATCTGGCCAGGCGCGTAAAAAGGAGATACAAATGGAAAAATTCATTGCTTCTTTATTTTCCTTATTTATTACCCTTGATTCTATAGGGAGTATCCCATTTTTTATAAGTTATACACATAATTTTACAAAAGAAAAGAAAAAGAAAGTTCTTTTTATTTCAATTTTTGTATGCTTTATTATCAGTATATTATTTCTTTATTTTGGAGACTTTTTATTTAAATATCTTAAAATTTCATTCAATGACTTTTTAATTGCAAGCGGTGTAATTCTTTTAATTTTTTCAATAACAGAATTTATAGGAGCGACTCAGTTTAAAATTGAAGAAGAGGAATTTGCCATAGTTCCACTTGCAATCCCTCTTTTAGCAGGCCCTGCTTTTCTAACCACCATCTTAATTTCAAAAAATTTTTATGGAAGAGAAATAACTTTAATTTGTATTTTCTTAAATATTACTTTTGCTTATATTATTCTTTTTTACTCTTACAAAATTTTTCAAGTAATAGGCAAAACAGGAATAAAAGGAATTATAAAGATTATTTCTTTATTTCTTGCTTCTCTTGGGATAAAATTTATAAGAGAAGGAATTGAACAAATAATAAGATTTTAGGTTTAAAAGAATTATTATGAGAAAAATAATTTTTGTTTACTTTATAATTATTTTAGTTTCTTTAGGTTTCAGTTTCTATTTTTATCCAATTCTTCCTGAAAAAATTATAACTCACTGGAATTTTGAAGGGAAAGCAGATGGTTATATGTCAAAAAATACAGGTTTGTTTTTGATGCCAGGAATTATTGCTTTTCTTACAGTTTTATTCTTTATTATTCCAGAAATAGACCCTCTCAAAGAAAATATTAAAAAATTCAGAAAATATTATGATAATTTTATTCTGTTATTTATTCTATTTTTGTTTTTAATTCACCTTCAAATTATTCTATGGAATTTAGGAATTAAAATTAGTCCAAACTTAATTTTATCTTTTGGTTTTAGCTTCTTATTTTTCTATACAGGTATTCTTTTAGAAAAATCTAAAAGGAACTGGTTTATTGGCATAAGAACTCCATGGACATTAAGTAGTGATAATATATGGGAAAGAATTAATAGAATTGGGAGTAAACTTTTTAAAATATCTGGTTTTATTGCCTTAACCGGTATATTTATCAGAAATTACTTTTTAATTTTTATTCTTATTCCACCAATTTTTTTTAGTATATTTTTGTTTTTTTATTCTTATATTTTATACAGAGAGGTGAAAAGTGAAAATATTAAAGGATTTCAAAAGTGAGATTGATAAAGAAATTTTACTTGAAAGATTAAAGATTGAAAAAGATAGTGAGGATGAAAGAGAATTTTTAAATTTAGTAGAGATAGCAAAGAAAATAGGAAAACCAAAAGCAGTATATATTGAAGGATTTATAGAAGAAAAAAGAGATGATTCAGTTATTATAAATGGAGTTAAATTTAC
>JAOAEP010000067.1 GCA_026416755.1 bacterium
ATTTTCTTGCATAATTTTTCTGTAAAATCTGTAAAATTCTTCAAATTTGTTTTCTGGAACAGCAGCATCAACTGCAATTTTTACACTTTTTATTTTTTTAAAATAAGAATTTATATTTTCTGGAAGTTTGTGTCTGAAATCGATAAGTTTTTTATAATTTTGAAAATCTTCTCCTATTACTGTATCTACTAAATTTATTTTTTCTCCAATTTCAATCCATTTTTCCATCTTCTCTGTATCATTTGTCCCTTCTATATATATAGCACATGTGTCTTCTGGTATAAAGTTAAAGTCATCTTTTAAAAATAAAAGTGATTTTTTATCAAAAAATTCAAGGGAAAAAATTTCGAGTTCTTCTTTTCTTTCCTTTATTTCTTTTATTATTTGAGGGATATTTTCTTCGTCTTTCAAAAATAAAATCATAATAAATCTATCAGGTAAAGGATCAATTAAAGAAACATCTACTTCTGTAATTATTCCAAGTGTCCCTTCAGAGCCAATAATTAGGTCAATCGCATCCATACCATCTTTTGAATAATAACCTGCAGAACATTTTACATCTGGAGTTCTATATGAAGGTAAAGGCACTTTAAAAATTCCATAATCAATAAAACCATCTTTTTCAAAAGTTTCTCCTCTTTTTATTTCAAGAATATCGCCAGTAGTAAGTATCATTTTTACTCTTTTTACATATTTTCTTGTAGGTCCAAACTTAAAACTATATTCTCCAGAAGCATTTGTTGCTACATTCCCGCCTATAAAAGCAGTTCTTTCAGTAGGAAAAGGAGGATAAAAAAGCCCTATCTTTTCAATTTCATTTAAAAAATCATCAACAATGACTCCTGCTTGTAAAGTTGCTATTTTGTTATCTTTATCAATTATAATAATTTTATTTAAATTTTCAGTTGAAAGAATAAAACCCGAAATTGGTATTCTTCCTGCAACTGTCCCTGTTCCTCCACCAGAAATTGTAAGAGGAATTGTATTTTTTCTGCATATCTCAAGGATATTTAAAATTTCATCTTCATTTTCAGGTATAAAAACTTTCTCTGCCTTTCCATTTCTAAAATTTGAGGAATCTTCAAGATAGGAAATAATTTCTTCAAAATTTTCTTTAATTTTCATTTTATCCCAATAAGTTTTATTTTATTCGTCATACATTCTTCTATAACCTTCTCTTTTTCAAGAATTATTGTTTTCCCTGCTTTAACTGCAATAACTTTACCACCTGATTTTTTTATATTTTCTATAGTTTCTATTCCAATAACTGGTAGGTCAAATCTCACATCTTTATTTTCATCACACCCCTTTATAAAAATAAAATCATTACAATATCTTCCTATTCTTTTTATAAGTTCATCTGTCCCTTCAATTCCTTCAACTCCCAGAACCATACCCTTTTTTATTACTAGAGATTGCCCTATATTATGTTTTAAAATATCTTGAAGAATAATAAAACCCGATTTTACATCTTCTTCTTCTTGTTCTGTGAGTGGATAGGTATATATTTTTTCTTCTGCAATTTCTTCTTTGAAAACATCTGTTTGTGGTAAGATTTTTAGTTTGTTCATCTCTAAAAGTTCAACAACTCTCTTCATTATATCTTCTGGTTTTAAGTTTTTTATTTCTGCAAGAAATTTTTTTGCTGTTATATGTAAATCACTAAAAATTAAATTTTGTCTAACTTTCCCAGCAAAAAAAACAAATTCAATATTATTATTTTTAAAAAATTCAAAAAGTAAATAGAAGTTTCCATCTTTAACAACAAAAGAGTTAAAAATTTTTGATTCTGTAAGAGAAAAAGGAAATAAATTATATTTTTCTTTTAATCTTGAAAAAGCACATTGAGAAAAAAAATCATCACTTACAAAAATTGCAAGATTCTTCCCCATTTATTCTCTTTCTCTTGCTATTCCTCTTTCAGAATTTTTTATAAACTCAATTATTTCTCTTATCTCTTCACAGGTATTCATTTCTTCAAGTTTTTTCAATGCCATAGATGTATTCAATCCAGACCTAAAAATAATCTTATATGCTTTTTCAAGGAGTTCTATTTTCTCTTTGGGGAAATTTCTCCTTTTAAGACCTACTAAATTCAATCCACATGGTTTTGCTGGATGACCATCTGCAGTTATATAAGGTATTATATCCATTGTCACTTTTGAACAACCACCAATTATAGAGTGTTTACCAATCCGACAGAATTGATGAATCCCTACAAATCCACCTAAAACAACATAATCATCAACGATTACATGACCCGCCAGTCCTGCATAATTTGCTATTATTACATTGTTTCCTATTTTACAATTATGAGCAATATGACAATATGCCATTAATAAGTTATTATCTCCTATTATAGTTTCTTCTTCTTTAAAAGTTCCTGGATTTATTGTGACAAATTCTCTTATGATATTGTTTTTTCCTATTTTTAAATAAGTAATATCTCCTTTATATTTTAAATCCTGTGGAATACTTCCAACAACCGCTCCTGTAAAAATTTTTGTATTTTCTCCAATTTCTGTATATCCTTGAATGTGAACATAAGGTCCGATTTTACAGTTATTTCCAATTTTGACACAACCTTCAATAACAACATATGGACCTACTTCAACATCTTCTCCTATTATAACCTCTGGTGAAATAATTGCTGTTGGATGGATTTTCTTCATTTTATGGCTCAACTACTGTAAACATCAAAAGTGCTTCTGTAGCAATCTTTCCATCTATATATGCTTTCGCTTGAATTTGACCAACTTTACTTCTTAATTTAACAACTTCAACTTCAATAAGTAATTGGTCTCCTGGTCTTACTGTTCTTCTAAATTTTACTCTATCAACACTCATAAAATAAGCAAGTTTTCCTTTATTTTCTTCTTTACTTAACATCAAAACTCCACCAACTTGTGCCATTGCTTCTATTATCAAAACTCCAGGCATAACTGGTTTACCTGGAAAATGACCTTCAAAAAACCATTCATTTATAGTTACATTTTTTATACCAACTGCTTTATTTTCATTTAATTCTATTATTTTATCAATAAGCAAAAAAGGATATCTATGAGGTATTATTTTTTCAATATCTTCTATTTCAAGTTGATGACCAGTAATCGGAATATAACTAGGAGAACCGACACCACTTATTTTTTCTTTTTTTATTAATTCTTTTATTTTTCTGATAAGTTTTGTGTTTATTGAATGTCCACTTTTAATTCCTATTATATGAGCAATAAGAGTTTTCCCAAGTAAAGCAATATCACCTATCAAATCAGAAATTTTATGTCTAACTGGTTCATCATTAAATCTAAATTCATTATTTAAAACTTTATCTTTATCAATAATAAGCGTATTTTGGTAATTAGAACCTTTACCAAGCCCCATATTTCTCAGTATATCAACTTCTTCCTTTAAACAAAAAGTCCTTGCAGGAGATATTTCTTTTTCATATATTTCAGGAGTTATAATAAAAGAAGCAAATTGTGAATTTATAAGAGTATTAGGATAATCAAGAGTATATGAAATTTTAAATTCTTTACTAGGAAGGGCAATAATATGTGAATTATTTTCGGAAATGTAAATTGGTTCTTTTAAATAAAATATATCTTTGGGTTCATTACATTCTTTAATTCCTGCTTTTTTAATAACTTCAACAAATTCAAAACAACTCCCATCAAGGCCTGGACATTCACTACCATAAATTTCAATAAATATATTGTCAATCTCCATAGCATAAAGAGCGGAAAGTAGATGTTCTATAGTATGAATTTGGACCTTTTCATTACCTATTGATGTCCTTCTTGGAAATTTATTTGTGTCAAGTAAATTATCTATATCTGCCTTAATTGGCTCAGTTTCTTCAATATCTCTTCTTATAAATATTATCCCTGTATTAGGAGGAGCTGGTTTTAAAATAAGTTTTGTTTTTTCTCCTGTGTGTAAACCAATACCTTCAATTTCTACTTCTTTTTCAATGGTCTTTTGGAAATTGCCCATCTTTTCAATCCTTGTTCTCTAATTTTTTTATCTTTTCTTCAAGTTGTTTTATTTTTTCAATCAATTCAGGAACTTTCCTCATATATGCTTGAAACCTCATATCTTCCCATTTTTCTCTAGCAGGGAAACCAGTGACATGTGTATTTGGAGGGACATTTTTTGTTACTCCTGCTTTCCCTCCTATAATTGCATTATCACCAATTGTTATATGTCCTATTATACCTGCTTGACCAGCGACTATCACATTTTTCCCAATTTTTGTACTTCCAGAAATCCCCACTTGTGCTACAATTATTGAATTATCACCTATATAAACATTATGGGCAATTTGAACAAGATTATCTATTTTAACACCATTTCCTATATATGTTTTATCAAATCTTGCTCTATCTATAGTCACATTGGAACCAATTTCTACATCATTTCCAATCTCAACTGTCCCAATTTGAGGAATTTTATGATGAACTCCTTTAACAGTAGCAAAACCAAAACCATCACCACCAATTACAGTACCTGGATGAATTATTACTCTATTTCCTATTTTAATTCGTTCTCTTATTATCACCTTTGGATAAATTAAACAATTATTTCCTATTTCTGTATAATGTCCTATATAAACACCTGCCCCAATAACAGTTCCATCGCCAATTTTTACATAATCCTCAATAACAACATAAGGCTGAATTGAAACATCTTTCCCAATAATTACATTTTTCCCAATAATGGCAGTTGGATGGATTCCAGGTGGAAATGTTATTGGTTCAGGACCAACAAGAGACATAATTTTCGCAAAAGCAATAGATGGATTTTCAACTTGTATCAAAGTTGTATTTACATTGTTATTTATATCTGGGCCAACAATTATAGCCGATGCTTTTGTTGTATAAAGTAAGTTTTTATATTTTTTATTTGCTATAAAAGTTAAATCACCCGGTTTCGCTTCCTTTATTCCAGAAATACCTGTAATAATAATATCTCCATCTCCAATAACTTTCCCATTTATTATTTCTGCAATTTCTTTTACTTTTTTATTCATTTTTTATTTATAAGTTTAATAACTTCATCTGTTAAATCAACAGCACTTTCCCCATAAAGAATTAATCTTGAATCAACAACCATATAATATCCATTTTTCTTTGCATAATCACTTATAGCTTTTTTGATATCTTCAAAAATTTGGGCTTCTAAGTTTTTACCTTTTTCATCAAGTTTCTGTTTTGTTTCCATCCATTTTTTTGATAATTCTTGTATTTTAACTCTTAATTCATTTTCTTTTTTGGTCTGTTCCTCTGGTTTCATTAGATTTTTCTTCTTTTCATACTCATCCTGCATTTTTTTTACTTCCTCTTGTAACTTATCCAGTGATTTTTGTGCTTCATCTACTTCTTTTTTAAAATTTTCTTCTATTTTTTTTGCTTCCTCATAATTATCAAAAACTTTTTTAATATCAACATACCCAATTTTACTACTTTGAGCAAAAAGAAAACTACTTATAAATCCAAAAATCCATAAAACTTTTTTCACTTTATTTTCCTCCTTTCTTTTGTTTTTAAAATCCAAAACTCATTCCTATATGAACTCTTCTCTTTGGCTCTCCTATTTCTGCATCAGGGCCATATCCATAATATACTTCAAGTGGTGCCCCAAAAAATGGAACATTAACTCTTATTCCTGCCCCAAAACCTTTTTTTAACTCATTTATATTATTCCAATCCTCATAAACATTACCAATATCAAAAAAACCAATTAAATAAAAAATGTCTTTATATAAAGGATACAATATTTCAAAATTTTGTGCAAGAATAACTTTTCCTCCTAAATAATGAACAATACCTTGGTTATCTATTATCCTTGGCCCTAAACTTCTTTCTCTATATCCTCTTACTGTTCCAATTCCACCTCCGAAAAATCTTTCATAAATTGGTACTTCATTATCAATATATCCTATAAGTGTTCTACTATGAAAAATCATATTTTTTAATGGATAATAAAAATTGTTTTCAAGAGTTGTTTTTAAAAAATTTAGGTCTCCTCCTAAACCTGCAAATTCTATACCACATTTAATCTTATCACCCTTTGTAGGAAACCTTTCACTATCAAGATTAGAAAATGTTAAATACGTTGTAATACTGTTTTTCCTTTTTATACCTTCTACTTCTGATGGAATATCAACATCTGTAAGTTCTACTTTCTCAGTTAAAAGTTTAAATCCAATATTGAAATTTTCCCATCTCCTTCCAATTCTCAAATCAAATCCATTAGAAATTGCTTTCCAGTCATACCTTGTAATTTCATACCTATAAATATCTGGCCCCAAAGAAATTGGTCTATCAAGGAAATATGGTTCTGTAAAACTGAATTTATAATTTTTAGTAGTTGTTCCAATTTCAAAAAGTAGTGATAAATTTTGTCCTCCACCTACAAATTTAGGAGGATTTGTGATATCAAAATTTGTCTGCTGAATACTTACCATTCCAATAAATTTATCAAGTGTACTATAACCACCCCCAATTAAAAATATTCCTGTTTTTTCCCTTTCCTTAACATCTACCACAATATTAGCTTTCCCTTCTTCTACAAATTCAGGATATATACGAATATCTTCAAAATAATTTGTATCTCTTAAATTATTAAAGGTCTTCTTTATCTTTTCTTGTGTAATTTCATCACCTGGTTCAAGTTTCACTTCCCTTCTTATAACCTTATCTTTAGTAATACGATTACCTTTTATCTTTACTTCTTCAGTATAATATACTGTACCAGGTTGAATTAAATAAATTACATTCAAAGAATCACCCCTTATTTCAGGGATAAATTCAACATTACATCTAATATATCCTTTTTCTACATAAAATTTATAAATATTTTTTAAACTTTCTTCATTCTTTTTAACACTAAAAACATCCCCTCTTTTAAGTAATATCAATTTCCTTATTTCATCTTCATTAAAAATTATGTCACCTTCAAGTTTAATCTCTCCTGTAAAATATCTTTTCCCTTCGTTTATAAGAAAAGTTATTGTAATTCCATCTTCTTTATATTCAACTTCTTTTTCTATTTTAACTTCAACAAATCCCCTTTCATTATAATAATCTTTAATTCTCTTAATATCTTCCTGAAAAACATCTTCTTTATATATACCCCTTATAAATGGCATCTTTCTTTCTTTTGTTTTCAATAATTTCCTTAAATTTCTTTCAGAAACTTGATTGTTTCCAACAAAAACTATTTTCTGAACATATCCTTTACCTTTCTCTATTATACTTATGTTTATTATGCATTTTCCTTCCTTTTCTTCCACTTGGTAATCAATCTGGCTTGTTTTATATCCAATTCTATTATATTCTTGCCTTATTTTTTCAATTCCATTTATAATCTTTTCTTCATTTAAAACATCCCCTTCCTTCACATCAAATATCTCTCTCAATTTCTTTGTCTTTAACACTTTATTCCCTTCAAACACTATTCTTTCAATAACAGGATTTTCTTCAACTTCTATATTCAACTCAATCCCATCTTCTTTTTCTTCAGTATAATATTTAACATCTTTAAAATAACCAGTTTTAAGTAGTATAGTTATATCATTTTTTAAAATCTTTTCATCAAATTCAATGCCTTCCCTCGTCTTAATCATAGTCAATATTCTATCATATGAAATATTTTTATTACCTTTTATATTTATTTTTATAATGTTGGCAGAAAAAATAGAGAAATTAATGGTGAGAAACAATAATAGAATTCTTGGAACTTTCAATGTGCTCTCCTTCCTTTTTAGAAAAAACAAGAAAAGATTCTTTCTTTTCCACAATTATAGTATCTCCTTCTCCAAAGTTACCTTTTAAAATTTCTTCAGATAATGGGTCTTCTATATATCTTGAAATTGTTCTTTTTAATGGTCTGGCCCCAAATTCAGGATTTGTACCTTTTTCAACAAGAAACTTTTTCGCCTCATCTGTTACAATAAGTTTAACTTTCATTTCATTTAATCTTTCTTCAACTTTACTTATTTCTATATCAACAATTTTTAATAAATGCTCTTGTGTTAATGGATGGAAAATTACAATATCATCAAGTCTATTTAAAAATTCTGGTCTAAATGTTTTTTTAACTTTTTCAATGATTAAATTTTTTAAATTATCAAAAGAAATTTTTTCTTCTGGCGTTAAAAATCC
>JAOAEP010000140.1 GCA_026416755.1 bacterium
TCGGAACAGAAAAAGCAATGGAAGAAACATTTGGTTCTACTTGTCATGGTGCAGGAAGAATGATGTCAAGAAGTCAAGCAATTAAAGAAGCAAAAGGAAGAAGTATATCTAAAGAATTACTCCAAAAAGGAATAATACCAAAAGCAGTTAGTGAAAAAGGACTTGCTGAAGAAATGCCATCTGCTTATAAAGATGTTGATGAAGTTATAAAAGTTGTAGAAGGAGCGGGAATTTCAAAGAAAGTTGCCAAAATGGTGCCACTTGCAGTTATAAAAGGATAAACATTCTATCTCCACCTATGAGGTGTCCTATAGAAATTGTTGATTTCCCTTGTTTTCCAATTCCTTCTTGAAAATCTGGATTTATTATGTTAATTTAAAATAAAATGAAAATTTTATCAATACTGTTTTTCACTTTTTGTCTCTTCTCTAAAGGGCAAACTTTACAACAAATAGGGGATGAAAGTTTAAGAATAGCAAGGGAGACACTTCAAATCTATTTAAAAACTAATAAAAAACCTTTATTAAATTCATTTTTAAGTTCAGTCCCTCCAAGAAGTTTATTTATAATTTTAAATAAGAATGGACAAACAAGGGGATGTTCTGGTAGTTTTAAACCATTTTATAGTTCACTTGGAGAAAGTATAATCAATTTTACAATCATCGCATCCACCCAAGATACAAGATATTCTCCTATTAAAATTGAAGAAATTGATGAAATTAAAATTATGATTGCCTTTCCAGAAGAAATTGTCCCTATAAATTCACCATTTCAAATTTCTCCATTGAATGAAGGATTAATAATAAAAAAAGATGGAAAGGAAGGAGTGGTTTTACCTGGAGAGGCAAAAACAGTAAATTACGCAATAAAAATTGGCATGAAAAATGCTAGAATTGAAAATTTAGATGGTGCAATTTTTTATAAATTTAAATGTGAAATTTTTAAAGAAAAATAGGAGAAAAAAATGAGAAAAATATTTTTGTTATTTTTAATTTTTATTTTTTCAATTTATGCTGATACCATAAAAGGAATTGTAGTAGATTCTCAAGAGAAACCCATTTCAGACGTTGAAGTAAAACTTAAAGCAATTTCTCCTTTGACAGAGAAAGATTCAAAGATCACAAAAACAAATCAAAAAGGTGAATTTATATTTGAAAATTTAAAGACCGGTTATTATGTTCTTGAAGCGAAAAAAGAAAATTTTATACATTTGGGTAAGGGAAGAATTGAAGTAAATGAAGCAAAATATGGTATAAAAAACTATAAAATAGTATTAAAGAAACCAGGGTCAATAAGTGGTTATATTTATGATGAAGAAAACAAACCAGTAAGTGGCGCTAAAGTTGGAAATTATTCCAATTTTGTTTATTCTAATAAAAATGGATTTTACAGAATTAAGGGAATTCCTCCTGGAGAAAATTTTCTTATGTGCGAAAAAGATGGTTTTGTTAAAGTAGCAAAACATGAGATAAAAGTAGAAGAAGGGAAAGAAACAGGAGGAATTAATTTTATATTACAATTTGCTGGAAGTATAAAGGGTAAAATTCTTGATGAAAATAATAACCCAGTTAAAAATGCATATGTCTATACTTATGAGTCACCATATTATTCATCAAGTAAGACAGATGAAAAAGGTGAATTTATTATCAAAAATTTACCCTCAGGAAATTACAAAATATCTGTTTCGGCTATTGGTTATGAATGGGGTTGTGCAGGAAATATAGAAGTAAAAAAGAAAGAAACCACCGACATACCACCAGTTCATTTAAAATTAAGACCAAAATCTTTTCACTTTTATACCAGAACTAGAAATTTCTTGCCAACTGAAAATATAACTTTTTATTATAATTCGTTTAGAGTGCCTAAATTTAAATTGTTTATATATCAAATAGAATTTCTTAATGAATTAAATAAAATACCTTATTATATTGGGAATCCTATTTCTTATTTTGAAGATACATTTAATATAGAAAAATCTGAACCAATACTGATAAAAGAATTTAAAATTGATTATCCTACCCCCCTTACTGAAGTATATAACAAAAAATTTGAAATTGGGAAACTCCCTTTAGGTGTATATCTTATCGTTGTCCAGCCGGAAGAATTAAATTTACAGAAAAAATTGATTATTGTATCTGATATAGGAATAGTAGTAAAACAAGTAGAAAATCAAAATTATTTTTTTATTACCGATTTAATTTCAGGAAAACCATTGTCAGGTCTCAAAGTTTATTTTCCTGAAATTGATTATAATCTACGTAGGCTTAAATTTGAAAAATACAAAGAAACAGATGAAAATGGTATTGTAAAAACAGATTTTACTATTAAATATGTTTTTTGTATGAAAGATAAATCCATTGGTTTTTTAGAAATTTTTGATACTTCTTCTTATTATAAAAAAGCATTTATGCCTAATAAGGAAACAGTTTATATTTATACTGATAGACCTGTTTATAGACCTGCACAGGAAGTATTTTTTAAAGGAATTTTAAGAAAAGAGGAAGGAGATTATTACAGTGTTTTAAAGATAGATAAAGTTGGAATTCAAATAAATGACCCAAATGGGAATATGGTTTATAGTGAGGAATTAAAAGTTAAAGATGGTTCATTTTCAGGAAAATTTACTATCCCAGAAGAACCACCTCTTGGTATTTACAATATTTCTGTTTATCAAGATAACTCAAATCTTGGAAGCATTTCTTTTAAAGTCCTTGAATATAGAAAACCAGAATACTTTGTTGAAGTTATAAGTGATAAGGAAAGATATTTACCAAAAGAAAAACCCAAAATATTAGTGAAAGCAAAATATTATTTTGGAAGTCCTGTGAAAAATGCTGATATTAGTTATACACTTTATGAAAATATTGTCTGGGATTATGATGAATTTGAGTATGATGAAGAATATGAGGGAAATTATGGTTATCATCAATATGTCCTCTCAGGAAATTTAAAAACAGATGAGAAGGGAGAAGCATTAATAGAAATACCTTTAAAAAATGCTTATGAATATGAAACAAGATATACAGTTGAAGTAAATGTGGCTGACATAAGCAGAAGAGAAGTAAAAGGAGAGACATCTTTTATTGCAATTCCTGGTAATTTTAAAATTAAAATTTCAACTTCAAAATATCTTTATACACCTGAAGAAAGTATCCCTATAGAAATAATTGCAGAAGATTATGAGGGAAAATCGTTAGAAAATAAAAGTATAAATTTAAGTGTCTCAATTGAAGAGTATAAAAACAGAAAATACATTTATAAAACATTATTAACAGAAACACTCAAAACAGATAAAAAAGGCAAAATACAGATAAATATTAAACCAAAGGTTTTGGGATATATTAAAATTTCTGCCTTTTCTTTGGATGAGTTCAATAATCTTATAACTGCAAATAAATATATATGGATTGCTGGAGAAAATTATCCGTTTTCATATAGTAAAAAAGAACTTGAGTTGATTACTGACAAAAAAAGTTATAATATTGGTGAGACTGCTAAAATCCTCATAAATTCCTCAATTTCTGATTTAAATTTATTTCTAACTATTGAAAGTTTTAAAATTCACGATTCAAAATTTATCAAAATGCAAGGTAATTCTGTTTTAATTGAAATACCTGTTAAAAAAGAATATCTTCCTAATTTTTATATCTCTGTATTTTCTGTTAAAAATAAAAGATTTTATGAGATAACTAAAAATATAAAGGTATCCAATGAAGAAAAACTTTTGAAAGTTGAAATTATTCCTGATAAAGACAAATATTTACCAGGGGAAGAAATAATATATAAAATTAAAACTAC
>JAOAEP010000141.1 GCA_026416755.1 bacterium
GTTGATTATATTAAAAATAATCAAATTCAACTTATAATAAACACTCCATCAGGCAAAAAACCTAAAAAAGATATAGTTTCAATAAGAACTATTGCAGTTCAGAGGAATATCCCTCTTGTTACAACTATCCCTGGAGCAAAAGCAACTTTATTTGCCATAAAGAAACTTAAGGAAAGTGAAATTGATGTGAGACCTATAAAAGAATACTACAAAATGAAAGAGTGAAATGATCGGTATAATTGATTTTGGCTCTCAATATACACAACTTATTGCAAGAAGAATAAGAGAATTAAAATTTTATTGTGAAATATTACATCATCAAACAAAATTAGAAGAATTGAAGGCAAAGGGTGTAAAAGTAATTATTTTATCTGGAGGGCCAGGGCATGTCTCTAATAATCAATTAAATTTTGATGTGAGAATTTTAAAAAGTGATTTCTATATTTTGGGTATATGTTATGGGATGCAACTTATAGCAAAAGTTTTTGGTGGAAAAGTATCTCATGGAAAAATAAGAGAATATGGGAAAACAATATTTTATCCAGATAAAAAGGAGAAAATATTTAAAAATCTTAAAAATGAAACAGTTGTTTGGATGAGTCACTGGGATTATGTGAGTAAAATTCCTCAAAATTTTGAAATAATAGGGAAAACCGAAAATATAGAAATCTCTGCTATAAAAGACAAAGATGGGAAAATTTATGGAATTCAATTTCATCCTGAAGTTGTCCATACAGAAGAAGGCAAAAAGGTCTTAAAAAACTTCCTTTTAGATATATGTAAATTGACACCAAATTGGAATTCATTTTCAATGGTTAAAAAAATAGAAGAAGAAATAAAAGAAAAAGTTGGGAATAAAAGAGTTATATGTGGATTAAGTGGAGGGATTGATTCTTCACTTTTATCTATAATCTTGAACAATGTGTGTGGTAAAAATTCATTAAGTATTTTTGTAAATAATGGATTTTTAAGAAAAAATGAACCAGAACAAATAATAAATTTTTTTGAAAATAAAGTTAATTTTAAATATATTGATGCTTCAAAAACATTCCTTGAAAAAATCAGAAATGTTGAAGACCCAGAAGAAAAAAGGAAAATTATAGGTAACACATTTATAGAGATATTTGAAAAAGAGGGAGAAAATTTTGGAGCAGAATTTCTTGCTCAAGGTACTTTGTATCCCGATGTAATTGAAAGTATTTCGCCATTTAAAGGACCTTCTGCAAGAATTAAAACACATCATAACGTAGGAGGGTTACCTGAAAAAATGAAATTTAAACTCGTTGAACCATTTAAATTTTTATTTAAAGATGAAATAAGAAAAATAGCCAGGAAATTCAATCTTCCTGATTTTATTATTAATAGACATCCTTTCCCAGGACCCGGACTAGCAGTAAGGATCATTGGACCGGTTACGGAAGAAAGACTTGAAATTTTAAGAGAAGCAGATATAATTGTTGAAGAAGAGATTAAAAAGGCCGATCTTTATAACAAAATATGGCAAGCATTTGCTGTTTTGCTTCCTGTTAAAAGTGTTGGTATTATGGGTGATAAAAGAACTTATGCAAATGTTATAGCAATTAGAATTGTTAAAAGTAAAGATGGAATGACTGCTGACTGGGTAAAAATTCAATATAAAGTTCTTGAAAAAATCTCAAATAGAATAGTAAATGAGGTTAAGGAAGTAAACAGGGTTGTCTATGATATTACTTCAAAACCCCCAGCAACTATTGAATGGGAATAAAATTTTTTGACAGAAAGTTTTAAATAATTTATAATTTATTAAAGGAGAAAGAACTCCTTCCGAACAAAGTAGTTCCTGCCAAAGATGGAAAAATCAAAAAGGAGAAAATTATGGGAAATATTAAGATTGCTTTGTGTCAATTAAATTTTAGTGTTGGAGATATATTAAGAAATAAGGAAAAGATTATTAAAACTATTAAAAAAGTTGAAAAAGAAAATTGTGAAATTGTTTGTTTTCCAGAATTGGCTATTACAGGTTATCCTCCTGAAGATTTGCTATTAAAGAAAAAATTTGTTGAAGATAATTTAAAAGCGATTGATGAAATTAAAAAAAATGTGAAAAAATCTATTGTAATTTTGGGTTTTGTAAATAAAAAAAATGAGAAGATTTTTAATTCAGCAGGAATAATTTTCAAAAGAAAATTAGTGGGAATATACAATAAAAAAATACTTCCGAATTATGGTGTATTTGATGAAAAAAGATATTTTTCAGAAGGAAAAGAAATTGGTTTTTTTGAAATTAATGGAGTAAAATTTGGAGTTACTATATGTGAGGATATATGGCATAAAAATGGGCCCTATAAAGAACAGGTTAAAAAGGGAGCAAAATATATTTTTACTTTAAATGCTTCTCCTTATCATTTCAGAAAAATTAAAGAAAGAGAAAAGATTATAAAGGATATATGTTTAAAATACAATGTTTGTTTATTTTACACAAATCTTGTTGGAGGACAAGATGAACTTGTTTTTGATGGTCAAAGTTTAGCAATAAATAATAAAGGGCAAATTATAATAAAAGGAAAACCTTTTGAAGAAGAAATTTTAATCTTTTCTTTGAATGATAAACCTACAGAAATAGTTGAAATAGATGAGTGTGAAGAAATATACAAAGCACTTGTTTGTGGATTAAGAGATTATATCTATAAAAATAACTTCAAAAAAGTTATTATTGGTTTAAGTGGAGGAATTGATTCTTCCTTAACTGCTACAATTGCTGTTGATGCACTTGGTAAAGAAAATGTTATAGGGGTTTTTATGCCATCAAGATTTTCATCTCAACATTCATATTTAGACGCTAAAAAATTAGCAGAAAATCTTGGAATTCAATTTTTAGTTATACCTATTGAAAAAATATTCAATATTTATCTTGAAACATTGAAAGATATATTTAAAGATAGAGCATTTGATGTTACAGAAGAAAATATTCAATCGAGAATAAGAGGAAATTTACTTATGGCATTGTCAAATAAATTTGGTTATCTTGTTCTAACTACAGGTAATAAGTCAGAAATAAGTGTGGGATATGCTACTTTATATGGAGATATGGCGGGTGGGTTTGGAGTAATAAAAGATGTATACAAAACGATGGTTTATAAATTAGCGAAATGGAGAAATTCAATATATCCTGTTATTCCGGAAAATGTTTTAATAAAAGAACCAACAGCAGAATTAAAGGAAAATCAGAAAGATACAGATACATTACCTCCCTACGAAATTTTAGATGAAATTTTAAAGGAATATATAGAAAAAGATAGAAGTTATGAAGAAATAATTAATTTAGGTTTTGATAGTGAGATAGTAAAAAAAGTTATAAAAATGGTTGATAGAAATGAATATAAAAGAAGACAAGCACC
>JAOAEP010000162.1 GCA_026416755.1 bacterium
GGATAAAGATTATGCCACCAAAAACCAAGTAAAGAAACATTTGATATCATTCTTGCAAGTATTGTAAGTTCCTGATTGTAATTTTCAACACAATTATAGATATTAAAATTTATATCTTCAAAATTTTTAAATATTTTTAGAAGCGAAGGAATTGTATTATGGGAATAAATAGCAAAACTCTCTCCCAATCTTAATTTAAGTCCAATTTGTCCAAAAGCACCCCATAAGGCACCAAGATATATTTGAATTGTTATGTGTTTATTCTTTAAGAAATCCAAAATTATATCTATAAAATAACTCATAATCTGGTTTAATTGGTGTATTTCAAGATTCTCATTTTTTAAATATTTTTCATAAAGAAGTTCAACTGAATTTTCTGTATAAGGTAAATACTCAAATTGATAATCAAAAGCAATCCCAATTCCTTTATATTCAAGATTAACTATTTTTTCAAAGTGTTTTAAAAGTTTCTCTTTACTTTCTTTAAAATTTTTTACTTTCCCATCTGATATAAATTCTAAAAATACCTGGCCTAATATTGGTCCCAAAGATAATCCTTCTAATAAAATTTCAAAATATGATTTTTCCCCTTTTGTATAACCATCTAAATTTTCTTTCCAATTTTTACAACAAAACGTCTTTTCAATTTTTAATTTCTTTTTGAGGATTTCTTCAGGGTAAATAGGATCTTCCTTTGTTTTTTGTATCTTGTTATGAATTTCCATTAATGTTTTTTTGTTTATTTCATTAACTTTGTATAAATCTTTAAAAATTTTTCTTATACACCATAGATTTGAAGTGTTTTCAATAAAATCAAGATATTTTAAGAAGTAATCAATTTTTTCTTCAAGAGAAGCATTGGAAACAAAAAAATTATCATCTCCACCACTTGAATGAATCTCTCTTCTTATAAAATGGTAAAAAATTATATCTTCTATACTCCTTGCTTGTGGGAAAAGAGGATTTAAATGAGAGTGAATATCAACAATTGGAATATTTTTAATTTCTTCTTTTAGTTTTTCATAAATTTTCTTACTCATTCTTTTTCTCTCCTTTTTCTTTTTCAATTTCTTTTTTTATAATTTTTTCAGGTTACTCTATTATTAAATTAACAACTACCTTGCCACTTTCAAAAGTCGCATCTCTTGGGTCCTCTTCATTTCTCACAGTAAAATCATCTGTTGGGGTTCCTCTAAAAGTTAAATCATCAACTATTGCAAATTTTAAGTTCTTTAATTTCTCTGGCTTTTGAGGAAGTTTTTTTAAATCAATAGTTTCAGGATATATACTCATAATTGTTTCTGTTTCTTCTTTTGTAGCATGAGACCATTTTGAATTTGGAAAATTTAAAGCAGGTGATATATGTAAAATTTTTACTTTTTTTTCTTCCTCAAATTCTTTTTTCAACCGATTAATTACAGTGATATGATTTTCTCCACCATGTCCATTTACAACAATAATAAATCTATAACCCCATTTTTCAATAAGCATTTCTAATAAATTTCTTAAAAATATAGCAAAAACCTCTTCTTTAAAATACAAACTCTTTAATGAATTTTCAGGGAAATCCATACCAATTATATAATCATCCTCTTTAAATCCAATATTTTTAAGCATCTGTGGACTTCTTTCTCTTTCTGTTCCAAAATAAAAAGTCGGTAAAACAATTCCACCTATTCTTTTTGCAAGTTCAATAGCCACATACTCTGCTCTCAAAGGATCAACTCCAAGAGGTAAATGTGGACCATGCCATTCAAGAGGGCCAATCGGAGCATAAATTATTCCATTTTCTTCTCTTTCTTTTATTATCTGTTCAGGCCGTAAAAACTGTACTTGTTTTTTTATATCTTCCATATGATTTACCTTTTTATACAATAGACATGTTCTTTAAGTGGTTCAAAAAAATCAGTAAATTTCCCATCCTTAATTTTTATTTTTCTATTTTCATCAAATACCTCAACCTCTCCTTCTCTAATACCTTCAACACTTATCTCAAAAAATCCTCCTTTTTCTATCTCTAAATTTTGTGCTATTATCCATATCTTATTATCATAAAAAGTAGATTTAAAATGGCATTCATAATTTTTTGAATTTTTCATTTCTATTTTTCCAGTATAGGAAGGAGCCAGTATAACAGGAGATAATTTTGTTATCTTATCATTTATTTTTCTTATTTCCTCTTTCATTTCTTCTGTAAGTGCAAATTGATTATTTTCTGAAGTCCATCTTCTAATCTTATAGGAAACGCCCTCAACATCTTTTACCTCAGGTTTCCAAAAAGAGTGAGTATAATATCCAATCCCTTTTGCTCCTTTAATTATTGCCATCCATACCTCTGCCCTTGTATATTGCGGTAAAACATCTATTTGTTCTGATGGTTGTGTTTTTTTACTTCCTCTCGTTGTCTCTATCCATGTTATTATAGGTAACCCTTCTGCCAAGCCACTTAATTTTTCTAACCCTTTTATCACATAATTTATCATTGCAACTTTACCAAAATCATATATGGGGAAAATTCCATATCCAACAATATCACAATTTTTTATATATTCAGGATAAATTTTATTTCTTAAATTTTCGGGCCATCCTGAAATTTCATCCATAAAGTTTTCAGATAATCTTAAAAAGACAGGCTTTGATCTATCCCTCTCTTTAATTTCTTTGTATCTTTTACCCCACTCTTCTGGGCTCATTTTCTGAATCAAGGGTTTTTCACGAAGAATGTTTTTCCCATCTTTATCGTAAACTTCTATTTCTCCAATTGAGCCATATCTTTCTCCATGCTGATATATAGAGAGAACTTTCATTGTTAAAGTTTTAAATTTTACAGGTTGGGGAAATGAAAATCTCTGAACTATACCTCTTTTTTCTTCTAAAGTGCCTCTTATTATTTCTCTTCCACCCACAAAAAATGCCACTTCTTTAGCAACTGACAATGGTTCAGACACAGTCACAGCAACCCCAACCCCATATGCTTCAAGTTCTTCTGATACTTCTATACTTACTTCTGCATCTAAAAGAGGCTCAAGAACTGTCCAAGAGAAAATCTCTCCATCTATAATTCTTTCAAAAGGTGTTCTTGGATTTACTATCAATCCTCTTCCTGGAATTACTTTCACCTCATAAGTATATACATTTGCATCTGGTGCATCTTCAATAAACCAACCTAAAAGATATGAATGATTTATAATTTCAGGAGAAAAAGATAAAACTCCATAAACACCTTCTTCTTTTAATTTTTCTAAATACTCTTTGTCAGTTAATAATCTTGTCCCATTTCCAACAAAGGTATTAATTCCTAAAGATACACATTCTGATATTTTATCATCACTTTGAGAAAAAATCATTATAGGGAAAAAAGGTTTTCCGTTTATCAATATCTCTCTATTTCTCCCTATCCCGACAGATTTTATTGGTTCATTGGCAGAAAAAAGAAATAAAACCATCATCATAAAGAGAATCATACCTCTTTTCATA
>JAOAEP010000039.1 GCA_026416755.1 bacterium
AGATGTGTATAAGAGACAGGCTTATAGACCTAGGGACCTTGCACTTGCATTAAAGCTTTCATCAGAAGCCAAAATTGATCTTTTAACAATTGATGCTGCAGGTGGTGGGACAGGTATGAGTCCATGGAGGATGATGAATGAATGGGGTATCCCTCTTGTAGAATTAATCTCTTTGACTTATAATTATTGCCAGATTTTAAAAGAAAAAAATAAATATATCCCCCCAATTGCTTTCGCTGGAGGGCTTGCTTTTGAGGATCAAATTTTTAAAGTATTTGCTTTATGTTCTCCATATACTAAAGCTGTATGTATGGGAAGAGCAACAATGACAGCAGGCATGGTTGCAAAAACTATTGGTGAGATGATAAAAAAAGGTAATATTCCAAAAGAATATAAGGAACATGGAGATAAAATTGAACAGATCTTTATAAAAGGAGAGGAATTATTAAAAAAATATGGTAGAGAAAGATTTAAAAAAATACCGGTGGGTGCTATTGGAATTTACACATATTATGACCGTCTTGCAACTGGTCTAAAACAACTTATGGCAGGTGCAAGAAAATTTTCTTTAAAATATATTACAAGAGATGATATTTTTGCTTTAACAAAAGAAGCAGCAGAAATTTCAGGAGTTAGTTATGTTATGGATTCGGATAAAAAAGAGGTTGAAAAAATTTTTAAAAAGTGGTAACATAAATTAATTAAAAGAAATAAAATATAAATGAGAGAAAATTGTGGAATAGTAGGGATTTTTGGGCCTAAAAATATACCTAAAATTTTATACCTTTCTTTATTTTCTTTACAACATAGAGGGCAGGAAAGTTGTGGTATTGTTTTTTCTGATTTTAAAAATATAAATGTGTATAAAGGAATGGGCCTTGTTAGTGAAGTTTTTTCAAAGTTTAATTTTGATAATTATGAAGATAAAGTAGGTTTTGGTATAGGACATGTCAGATATTCTACTACAGGAAGTCCTGATATAAAAAATATTCAGCCATTTATTGTAGAATATAAGGGAAAAACTTATGCAGTTGCTCATAATGGCAATTTAGTAAATAGTTTTACTTTAAGGAAAGAACTTGAAGAAAAAGGAACACTTTTTCAAACTACACTTGATACAGAAATAATAATGCATCTAATTTTTAAATCAAGAAAAAATACATTTATTGAAAAACTTATGGATGGATTAAAGAAAATAAAAGGTGCTTTTTCTCTTGTTATTTTTACCCCAGAAGGGATTTTTGCAGTTAAAGACCCCAATGGTTTTAGACCTTTATGTGTGGGTAAAATAGAAAATGGTTATATTGTTGCATCTGAAAGTTGTGTTTTTGACTTAATAGGTGCTGAATATATAAGAGAGGTACAAGAGGGAGAGATTCTTTATATTGGTAAAAATGCTTTAGAAAGTTTCTATATGCCAAAAAATAAAATTTCAAGGTGTATATTTGAGTTTATATATTTTGCAAGACCCGATAGTAAAATTTTTGGTAAAAGTGTGTATATTGCAAGGAAAAAACTTGGTGAAAATCTTGCAAAGGAATTACCGTTTTTAGGAGATATTGTCATTCCTGTTCCAGATTCTGGAAATATTACTGCAATTGGTCTTGCAGAAAAACTTAAAATCCCTTTTGAAATGGGTTTCATAAGAAATCATTATGTTGGTAGAACTTTTATTATGCCATTTCAAACCTCAAGGGAATTTAATGTAAAAATAAAATTAAATCCTGTGAAAGAAGCAATAAAAGATAAAGATATTATAGTGGTAGAAGATTCCATTGTAAGAGGAACAACAAGTACCATAAGAATAAAAGAATTAAAAAAAGCAGGAGCAAGAAAAGTTTTTATGGCTATTAGTTGTCCTCCTATAAAATATCCATGTTTTTATGGAATTGATTTTCCATCAAAAGAACAGTTGATTGCAAGGGACAAAAATGTTGAAGAAATTAGAGAAATTATCGGTCTTGATAGTCTATATTATCTTTCTTATAAAGGAATGATTTCTGCCATGGATTGTTCAGAAGATGAGTTTTGTACTGCTTGTTTTACTGGAAATTATCCCGTTGATCCAAAAAGTTTTAAAAAGAAGGAGCAGTTTGAAAATGAAAGGGTATCTTGTTATTGAAGATGGCACAATTTATAAAGGCAAGATTTTCGGAGCAGAGGGAGAAAAATTTGGTGAATTAATTTTTAATACAAGTATGACAGGATATCAAGAAATCATTTATGATCCTTCTTATAAAGGACAAATTGTGGTAATGACTTATCCTTTAATTGGAAACTATGGAACAAACAATCAAGATGTTGAATCTTATAAAATTCATCTTGAAGGATTTGTAGTAAAAGAGAAAAGTAAAATATATTCAAACTGGAGAAGTGAAAAATCTCTTGAAGAATTATTTGTGGAAAATGGTATTATTGGAATTGAAGATGTTGATACTAGAAAAATAACAGAAATTATAAGAGATAAAGGAGCACAGAAAGGAGGAATATTTACAGGAGAAAAAGACCCAAAGGAAATGCTTGAGAAAGTTAGAAAATCACCCTCTTTAGTAGGGAGAGATCTTATAAAAGATGTTATAAAAGAAAAACCATATGTTTGGAAAAAGGATGGGAAATATAAAGTTATTGTTATTGATTGTGGTGTGAAGTATAACATTTTAAGGTTACTTTCAAAATATGATTTAAAAGTAGTTGTTTACCCTGCAAATTATCCATACGAAGAAATTATAAAGGAAAATCCACATGGCATACTCCTTTCAAATGGTCCTGGAGACCCAGAACCGTTAAAATATGTAATAAGAAATGTTTCAAATCTTGTAGAAAGATACCCAATTTTGGGAATATGTTTAGGGCATCAAATTTTGGGACAAGTTTTTGGTGGGAAAACATATAAACTTAAATTTGGTCATCATGGTGCAAATCATCCTGTAAAAGATTTAAAAACTGGGAAAATATATATAACTGTTCAAAACCATGGTTTTTGTGTTGATGTTAATACAATTAAAGATCCATTTATTGAAACTACCCATATAAATTTAAATGATTATACTCTTGAAGGAATTGAACATAAAAAATTACCTGTTTTCTGTGTTCAATTTCATCCAGAAAATGCACCAGGCCCAAGAGATGCTGAATATTTATTTGAAAAATTTTATATTTACATAGAAAAAAATGCCCAAAAAAACTGATATAAAAAAGATACTTGTAATTGGTTCAGGTCCTATTATAATAGGCCAGGCATGTGAATTTGATTATTCTGGTTCTCAAGCATGTAAGGCATTAAAAGAAGAAGGGTATGAAATTATCTTAGTAAATAGTAATCCTGCAACTATTATGACTGACCCTGATATGGCTGACAAAATTTATCTTGAACCATTAATCCCAGAGGTGGTTACCAAAATAATTGAAAAGGAACGGCCAGATGCACTTTTGCCAACATTGGGAGGGCAGACCGCCTTAAATTTAGCAACATCACTTTATGAAATGGGAATAATTGAAAAATATAATATACTTCTTATAGGTGCAAATTATTACGCAATTAAAAAAGCAGAGGATAGAGAATTATTTAAAGAATCCATGAAAAAAATTAATTTAAAGGTTCCAGAAAGTGGCATTGCTCATAATTTAAAAGAAGCAATAGATGTTGCAAAAAAAATTGGATTCCCTGTTATTATAAGACCTGCTTATACACTTGGAGGAACTGGTAGTTCTGTTGCTTATAATATTGAAGAATTTGAGGAATGTGCTGAAATAGGTCTTAAATCAAGTTTAATAAGTGAAATATTAATTGAGCAATCAGTTCTTGGATGGAAGGAATATGAACTTGAAGTAATGAGAGATTTAAAAGATAATGTAGTAATAATATGTTCTATTGAAAATTTTGACCCGATGGGAATTCATACAGGAGATAGTATTACAGTTGCTCCAGTTCAAACATTAACAGATAAAGAGTATCAAAATATGAGAGATGCAGCGATAAAAATAATAAGAGAAATAGGAGTTGAAACTGGTGGGTCAAACATTCAATTTGCAGTTAATCCTGAAGATGGAGAAATGGTAGTAATAGAAATGAA
>JAOAEP010000049.1 GCA_026416755.1 bacterium
GGGATTTAATAGATGATGAAATTGAAAAGAAACTCATATCACTTTCTGAGTATAACATTGTAAAACTAATAAGAAAAGAAAATAATCCAGAAGAAGTTAAAAAGACCCTTTCTAATTGGATAAAAAACAAAATTTTAATCCAGGATGGAAAAGAATATTTCTATTTTTTAAAAAGTAAGTTTGAATATGATGGTAAAATATATGAAAGAAAAGGAATTATTGGAATTTTAGGTGTTGAGGATTTTGAAAAGAGCAAGATAATTCCTCATGAAAAAATTTTCCCTAAATATTCAAATAATAGATATAAACTCATTGAAATAAGCAGAGCAAATTTCTGCCCTATTTTTATGCTCTATCAGGATAAAGAATTTCAGGTAGAGAAAATAATTGAAAAAGGGAAAGTTTATTTTAAAGGTAAAAATAATGGAGAAAATATAGAATTTGGGAAAATCAAAGAAAAAGAAGATATAGAAAAAATAAAAGAAATTTTAAAAGAAAAAATTATATTTATTGCAGATGGGCATCATAGATTTTATGCTTCTTTTAATTTTTACAAAAACCATCCATCAGAAATTAATAAATATGCTCTTGTATATCTTTCAAATATTGAATCAGATGGAGTAATGATTTTACCTACACATAGATATATACCAATAGAGATAAACTTAAATTTTAATAAAGAGTTCATTGAAGTTTCAAAGGTAAATAATCTAAAAGAGATGGAAGAGATTTTAAATAATGAAGATAATGTAAGAAAAATTGGGATGCTTTATAATGAGAGTTTTTATATCTTAAAATTTAAAAATTTAAAAAAATATTTTAAAGGGAAAGATGATTATATTGAACTTGATTCATTTTTAGTAGACAATTTTTTGATTAATGAGTTAATTGAAATAAAAGAAAACACTGAATTTTTTTATCATAGTTCAAAAGAATACTTGATAAAAGAATATGAGAAGAGAAAAAAAGGTGTTATTTTCTTTTTACGTCCTGTTAAAAAAAGTATTTTTATAAAAATGTGTTTAGATGGAAAAATTATGCCACAAAAAACAACTTATTTTTATCCTAAAGTCCCTTCTGGCCTGGTTATTTACAAATTTTAGAAAATTTTGAATAATTTTTTTTTAAATGTTAACATAAAATAATTTTTCTTTTGTTAATTTTATTTTTGTTTTTTTATTCAAAAATTTTTGCCCAGACATTACCTCTGAAAGTGGAAACTTATGGGTTTTTCTTGGGAATTCAATAACTGCCAGAAGTTAAATACTAATTATTTTGAAGGGTATTGCATTACCCGTTTTCCAAAATGGAATATTCATTTCCGCAATTCAGGGGTTGGCGGAGATACAATTCCAAAAGCCCTCGTTAGATTTGAATGGGACGTTGCTGACTGGAAACCAACTATTGTAAGTATAGAACTTGGAATGAATGATGCTGGAGCAGGTCCTGAAAGTGTTAACAATTATATAAATGGCATGGAAACACTTGTAAATAAGATAAAAAATATAGGAGCAATACCAGTAATATTTTCTCCAAGCCCTGTGAATGATGGAAGTACTTTACAAAATTTAATGGGAAGAAACATAACTCTTGATAAATATACTGTTTCACTTATAGAATTTACCAAAAAGAACAATATTATTTTTGCAAATCAATTTCATCCCCTTGTTGAAATTTGGGGTAAAAATAAACCAGTGGAAGAAATTCTTAAATTTATAGAAACTACAAAGAATTTAATTTTAAAACCTGATATCCCATCAGTAGAATTATTAAAAAAGTGGCTTGAAGAAATAGAAAAAAGTGATATATCTAAAAAGGGAGTAAATATTGGAGGGGACCCTGTCCATCCAGGACCTGTAGGACAACTAATGATGTGTGCTATTTTACTTGAAAAATTAAATGCTCCTAAAATTGTAAGTAAGGCCACAATAGATTTCGCTAACAGGAAAATTAAAGAAGAAATTCAATGTAAAATTACAAATTTAAAAATTGAAAGTGATAAAATTTCCTTTGATCGAATAGATGACTCTTTACCTATGCCTGTTCCACCAGAGGCAAAAAATGCTTTTATTATTTATCCTCAAATTGCTGATTTAAGCCAATGGATTTTGAAAATAGAAAATTTAAACCCAGGTGAGTACAATGTATTTATAGATAATGTACTTGTTGCCACTATTTCCGCAGAAGAATTAAAAAAAGGATGGAATATGAGTACTATTTTTAATGGACCTATCTATGAACAATGTTTACAGGTTCTTGGAGCTATTTCCTCCAAAGAAATTATTGTGTCTGAATGGAGAAGAGTTTCTGCCTCACTATCAAAAAATCCTTCTGAAGAAAATAAAACTAAATTACAAGAATTAACTGAAAATATAATTCAATTGGACAAAAAAATAAAGGAAATTGCTCAGCCTAAAATTCATAATTTTATAATTGTCAAAAAGTAATCAGTTAATAAACTTAGGGCTGTAAAATTCTTTAAAAATCCAAATATTTATTATATAATATTTTTATATGGGTTTATATCTTGCTTATGATATTGGTTCTATAAGTGTAAAAAGAGCCCTTTTTGAAGATGAAAAAATTTTATCCATCTTACCTTATACAAGACATAATGGACATCCACACCAGATAATTCTTAAAGATATTGAAGAACTTTTACCTATATATGAAAAAATTGATGGACTTTCTTTTACAGGTTATGGTGGGAAACAATTTAATAACTTAATTGGGGGAACTTTTATAAATGAATTTGAAGCACTTATTACAGGAGTTAAAACATTATTCCCTGAATGTAAAACTATAATTGAAATAGGAGGAGAACATTCCAAATTTGTTGACCTTATAAAAAATGATTATTATATGAATGAACTTTGTGCTGCTGGAACTGGATCTTTTTTAGACCAACAGGCATCTCGTTTTAATCTTTCTATTGAAGAATTTTCACAACTTGCATTTAAGGCACAAAAACCAGCAACAATTGCAGGAAGATGTAGTGTTTTTGCCAAATCAGATATGATACATCTACAACAAGAAGGAACACCAGATGAAGAAATTGCTCTTGGACTTTGTTATGCACTTGTAAGAAGTTTTAAAGGAAGTATTGCCAAAGGCAAAGATTTCATACCACCTGTAATTTTCTGTGGAGGTGTTGCCCTTAATCAGGCAATAGTGAGAGCATTTAAAGATATATGCAAGGTAGAAATTATAGTCCCTAAAAATCCTGAGACAATTCCTGTAATTGGAGCAGGTATAGCAATTAGGAATAGAAAAGATTATAAAACAATTTATTTATCAGATATTAAAAGTGTACTTATAAAATATCTTAATACCTATGTATATAAAACAGAAAGTTTGCCTCCTCTTAAAATTTCTCTCTCAAAATTACCTACAAACAATAAATCTATTTACCTTTTCACAAATAATAAAATTGAAGGAGCAATCGGTATTGATGTAGGTTCTATAAGTACAAATGTTGTTGCAATTGATAAAGATAAAAACCTTATTGCAAAAGTTTATTTAAGAACTTCTGGAAGACCAATTGAATCTGTGAGAAAAGGGATATCTTTACTTTATGAAGAAGTGGGAGATAAATTAAAAGTAATTGCTGTTGGTACTACTGGTTCTGGGAGATATCTTATTGGCGATTTAGTGGGTGCAGATACGGTAATCAATGAGATAACCGCTCAAGCAACCGCAGCAGTCCATATTGATCCCAAAGTTGACACAATATTTGAAATAGGAGGCCAGGATTCTAAATATATTTCTCTTAAAGATGGGGTGGTAATTGATTTTGAAATGAATAAAATTTGTGCTGCTGGAACTGGTTCATTTCTTGAAGAACAAGCAGAAAGATTTAATGTAAAAATTGAAAATTTTGGAGATATTGCCCTTAAATCAAAATCACCTATCAATCTCGGTGAAAGATGTACTGTCTTTATGGAAACAAATGTTTATGCTCATTATCAAAAAGGTGCAAAAATTGAAGATATTCTTGGGGGACTTGCTTATTCAATAGTTATGAATTATTTAAATCGTGTGGTGGGAAGAAAAAAAATAGGTAATAGAATTTTCTTTCAAGGAGCAGTGGCTTTTAATAAGTCAGTAGTTGCTGCTTTTGAACAAATTCTTAAAAAAACAATAATAGTTCCTCCTAATCATGAAGTAACAGGTGCAATAGGAACCGCAATAATTGCTTTAAAAAATTCTACTGGAAAAAGTAATTTTCGTGGTTTTGAAGAAATAGCAAATGTTAAATATGCTCAATCTACTTTTGAATGTCAAAGTTGTTCCAATTATTGTGAAATAAAAAAAGTACAAGTTGGCAATTCACAAGTACTTTTTTATGGAGGGAGATGTGAAAAATATGAAAAAAACAAATTTATATCCCAAAAAACACCTGATCTATTTGAAGAAAGAAATAATTTTCTTTTTAACGTAATTAGAGAGCAACCATTAAATGCAAGGAAAAAAATAGGTATCCCTCTTACAATGCTTACATATGAATTTTATCCCTTTTGGCATTCTTTCTTTGCCCATCTTGATTTTTCTGTTATCCTTTCTGACCCTACAAATAAAAGGATAATCAATGATGGACTTCAAAATGCAGTAGCAGAAACTTGTTTTCCTATAAAAGTAGTTCTTGGCCACGTTCTAAACCTTATTGAGAAAAAGGTAGATTATATTTTTCTTCCTGTCATAAGAGATATGCCATGTGATATCAGAAAAATTGATGGAGAAAGAAGAGGCAGTTATATTTGTCCATACGTTCAAGTAGTTTCTTATATTGTAAAGTCATCTCTTGATTTAAATCCTGATATTATTTTAGACCCAGTTATAAATTTTAGTTTTAGAGAATATGTTAAACATTACCAACTGATAAATTTGGGTGAAAGATTAGGCCATAAAAAAGAAAAAATTTATGAAGCCATAGAAAAAGCTTTTTCTGCTTACAGAAAATTCAAAAATTCTGTTAGAAAAAGAGGAGAAGAAGTGTTAAAAAATCTCCCCGAAGATTCAACTGCAATTGTTCTTATTGGTAGACCCTACAACATTTGTGATAAAGGTATAAGTATGGATATATCAACAAAATTAAGAAATCTTGGATTATGGGTATTACCACTTGATTATTTGCCGATTGAAAAAGTTGATGTTTTTGAAAAATGGCCAAATCTTTATTGGGAATTTGGACATAGAATAATGAGTGCTTTAGAAATTATTAATAAAGATGTCCGACTTTATCCAGTATATATCACAAATTTTGCTTGTGGCCCTGATTCTTTTCTTCTTCAATATTTTGATAGAGAGATAAAAAAACCATTTTTAAAAATAGAAGTTGATGAACATACTGCTGGAGCAGGTGTTATTACAAGATGTGAAGCTTTTGTAGATTCATTACTCAACTACAGAAAAATTATAAAGCAAACTTCATTTTTAGAAAATAAAGATTTTTATAAAAAAATACCTTTCAATAAAAAACAAAATAAAAAGGTCTTTATTCCTTATATGGGAGATGCTTCATATATTGGAAAATCTGCTTTCCTTTCACTTGGTATTGAATCAGAAGTTATGCATGCAGACCAAGAGACACTCCAATTGGGAAGAAAATATACACTTGGTAAAGAATGTTATCCATTTATTATTACAACTGGAGATATGCTTAAGGTTTTAAAATATAATGATCCTGAAAAAACCGCTTTTTTTATGCCTTTAACTTATGGACCATGTAGATTTGGTCAATATAATCAAATGCATAGAATTATTCTAAAAGAACTTGGCTATGATAATGTTCCTATAATTTCACCTGGTGCCCCTGAAAGTATAAATTTTGCAAAAGAATGTGGACTTACCAGTTTTGGAGGATGGAGATTATTTTTAACTGTGATTTCAGGAATTCTTGCAGTTGATTATCTTGGGAAAATGCTTCGTCAAATTAGGCCTTATGAATTGAATAAAGGAGAAACAGAAAAAACTTATCAAAGATATTTAAATAAACTATGTGAAATTATTGAAAATGCAGGAACAAAGTCACTTAGAAATCTACATAAAGAAATTTTTGATCTTTTATATTCAGCAAAAAAGGAAATGGTAAAAATTAAAAAGATTGGAGAGAAAAAACCAGTTATTGGCATTGTTGGAGAAATATATGTTAGAAATCATCCTTTTAGCAATAATGAAATTATAAGAAAAATTGAAAATTTAGGTGGACAAGTTTTATTACCCCCCTTCATAGAATGGGCTTATCATACAAATGCCACTACAAAATTAGATTTATCTATAAAACAGAAAGAATATATAAGAAAACTTTTTGGAAAATCTATAGACGATTATGAAAATAAATTTAAAATTTTAAAAAATCTTTCAGAAAATACTTTTTTTCTTCTAGCCAATTCAATTTTTAAAATTTATCTTGATAAATTACACAATCAAATAGAAAAAATTTTTGAAGATGTATTGTATGAAAAAGAACCACAGGATATTTATCCAATATGGAGAAAGGCAGAAAGATATATTTTAAAATGGTTTGGAGAAGCTGCTTTAAGTGTTGGGAAAGCACTTGATTGGAAAAAACAAAATATTGATGGTATCGTGAATGTTTTACCATTTACATGTCTTCCTGGAAATATTGTCACTGTAATTTCAAGAAGGATAAAATTAGAACATTCTATTCCATGGATAAATATTGCATATGATGGCCTTGAACAATTTACAACAGAAATACGACTTGAAGCATTTTTCTATCAAGCAAAACAATATCATTTAAAACGTCTTGAAAAATAATTTAAAAATTGCCCCTATTCAAATAAAATGTTAAATTATAAAATATAGTTGAAATAAGAAAAGAAAAAAATGGTCAAAATTGCACCTTCTTTATTATCTGCTGATTTTTCAAAATTAGGAGAAGAGGTAGAAAAAGTAACATCTGCAGGTGCAGATTTAATCCATTTTGACGTTATGGATGGCCATTTTGTACCAAATATAACTTTTGGACCAATGGTTCTTTCTGCAATCAGGAAATATTCACATCTTCCTTTTGAAGCACATTTGATGATAAAAAATCCTGAAAAATATTGGAAAAATTTTGCTGATAGTGGAGCAGATATAATTGGAGTTCATATAGAATGCGAAATTGACCATATTTCAATAATTAAAGAAATACAGAAATATGGTAAGAAAGCATGTATTGTAATAAATCCACCAACACCTATTGAAAAAATATATCCTGTTTTAAAAATTGTTGACATGGTTTTAGTAATGACTGTTAACCCTGGGTTTGGAGGGCAAAAATTTATATATGAGGTTGTGGATAAAATTAAAAATTTAAATGAGTATAGAAAGGAAAAAAAATTAAATTTTGAAATTGAGGTAGATGGTGGAATAAATGAAAAGACAAGTAAAATTGCAATTGAAAATGGTGTTGATATATTAGTAGCAGGGAATTATATTTTTTCAGGAAAAGATTATAAAGAAAGGATAGAAAATTTGAGATGGAAAAAGTAAATTTTGAAGATTTAAAGAAAATACTTGAAAAAAAACAAGAAGATATAGAAAAAGATGTAAAAGAAATTATTGAAAGAGTAAAAAATCAAGGAGACAAGGCAATTTTTTATTTTACCGAAAAATTTGATAAGGTTAAACTTGAAAAATTGAAGATTACAGAAAATGAGATAGAAGGAAGTAAAAAATATTTAAAAGGGAAAATTTTTGAATGTATAAAAAAAGCAAAAGAAAGAATTGAAAAATATCATAAAAAACAATTACCAAAAGGATTTAAAATAAAAGAAAAAGATATTGAGATTGAATTTAAATATTCTCCTATTGAAAAAATTGGTATATATATTCCTGGGGGACAAGTTCCTTTAATTTCCACAGTTTTAATGACAATTATTCCAGCAAAAATAGCAGGCGTTAAAGAAATATATGTTTCCTCACCTCCTTCTTATAATGGGAAGATTCATCCTTTAATAATTGCAACTTGTGATTATCTTGGAGTAAAAAATATTTTCTCTGTAGGTGGAGTTTGTGCGATAACTGCTTTTGCTTTTGGAACTGAAACTATCCCAAAAGTTGATTTAATTGTAGGACCTGGAAATAAATATGTAAATTGTGCAAAAAAATTATTATATGGCCAAGTTGGAATTGACCTACCTGCAGGGCCGAGTGAAGTTGTTATTTTTTCTGATAATTCAGGTAAATTAAATTTTATAGAATATGATTTAAAAGCACAGATTGAACATACAGATGGAATGGGAATTTTAATAACTACTGATGAAAAAATCGGAACTATTGTGTCAAAAAATGTTGAAAAAGGATACTTGGTAGTTGTTAGAGATGAAAAAGAAGCAATTGAAATAATAAATTATATCTCTCCTGAACATTTACAAGTAATTTCAAAAAAACCAGAGATTTTTAAAAACTGTAAAGCAGGAGCGATATTCATAGGAAACTATACACCAGCAACTATTGGAGATTATTTTGCAGGTCCTTCACATGTATTACCAACAGGAAAAACAGCAAGATTTTCTTCAGGGCTTTCTATATTTACTTTTTTAAGAAGTTATGCAATTATAAAATGTAAAAAAGAATTTATAAAAAAATATGGAAGAGATATAGAAGAAATAGCAACAATAGAAGGTTTGAAAAATCACAGTTTATCAATAAAAGTTAGAAAGTCCATAATTAAATAAATTCTATAAAGGAAATGTTTTTTTGTCGGAATATATCCAATATCTCCATTACCCTGACTAAATAAAAATAGAATAGAAAATTTCTTCAATCTTAAAAATCCTTTCTGAAATATGTCTTCCATAAAAATCAATATCTCTTTAAGTTCCACCTCCCATTTAACCTTAAAAACAAATGGATTTATATCTCCACAAAATCCCTGAAAGAATATACCTTTATATCCTCTCTTTTCTATTTCTCTTATTATCCTACCTGGGTAATCTGCTGAAATTTTATTATTGATTCTAAGTGTTACAGGATGGAAAGCATAATTTAAATTATATATTCTCACTTTTTTTAAAATAATAACTCCAAGATTTAAGTCAAGGGGCTTAAGTTTATTATTCACTCTATTATAACTTATTGGTTCTATCTCTTCTATTTACCAATTTATTTTTACCTGTCCACTTTCATTTATTGCCTTTTCAGTCGTCATTATCAAACTTTCTTTAAGAAAATTCATATAATTGGAATTAATTTCACCCATTGATCTTAAATTTATTGTTGTTGGCCCTGAATGAGTATGAATACATGAAATAAAGATG
>JAOAEP010000059.1 GCA_026416755.1 bacterium
AGCACATAATGTTGATGGTGTAAAAAACTTAATGAAAAATTTAAAAAAAATATTTCCAAAAGAAAAATTTTCTTTTCTTGTAGGAATTCTAAAGGAAAAAGATTATAAAAACATGATAAAAATTTTTGAAAAATATCCAGAAAGAATAATTTTTACAAAACCTAATTCAGATAGGGCGATAGAACCACAAATTCTTGCCAAAATTGTAAAAGATAAGAATAAAGTTAAAATTATTGAGAATCCAAAAACTGCATATAAATATATAAAAAAAACAAAAGAAAACTGGTTAATTTTTGGTTCACTTTACCTTGCTTCAGATATTATAACTAATAGGAGGGAGAAATGGAAATAAGAATTGGAAGTTTAAATAATTTGGATGAAATGATTGAACTGGCGGATTTAGTTTTTCGTCCAAAAGAAAAAAGCATGAGAATAGAAACACCTATAATGTATAGTAGAGAAAATATTGAGAATGGGAATACATTTATAGTTTTAGAGAATAAAAAAATCGTCTCTTTTGTTGGGATGGTTGAGGAAGAGATAAGTGTTTATGGATATAAAATAAAGATTGGAGAAATTGGTAATGTTTGTACGCATCCAGATTATAGAGGTAAAGGATATGCATCTTTACTTTTGCAGAAGGCAATAGAAAAGGCAAAAAAAGATAAAATTGCATATTTAATGATTTCAGGAGGGAGGTCTTTATATAAAAGAGTAGGTGCAGTAAGTATGCCTTATTACCTTTATCAAATTACTGGAAAAGATAAAAAACCTGATTTTAAAATAAGAAGATTTAAAGAAGAAATGTTTCAGGGATGTATTAAAATTTACCAAAAAGAACCTGTTAGATTTATAAGAGAAAAAAAATTTGCTCACCTTTTTTCTTTGTATAATGGGAAGTATAGAAGAAAAGTTATGTTATGCGAAAGCAGAATATATGTTATTCAGAAAGAAAAAGAAATTTTAGGTTATTGGGCAGAAGGAGAAAGAAAAGGCGAAATTATAATAGGATATAATAGAGAATTTGCTGGTTCAAGAAAAGTTCTTTTAGAGGCATGGAAAAGTAAAAGAGGGAAAAAGAATATATATGTTCCTTTATGGGATAAAGAATTACAGTTTTTTCTTGGTAAAAATAGGCAATTAAGAGAAATGGGGACAGTTTTACTTATTGACCTAAAAGTTCTTTTTGATTCATTAAATGGACTTTTTAGAGAAAGAGATGTTAATATTTCATATAATATAAATGGTGATAAATATATTTTAAAAGCCAATAAAGAAGAAAAAATATTTGAGAATTTAACAACATTGGCTGAATTTCTATTTTGTTCAAGAGGTATAATTCCAGATGGTGCATGGAAAGAGATTTTACCTATCCCTCTTCCTTCTTATGGATTTAATTATGCTTAATATTTATAAAAGATTTTTTTTAAGAAATTTATAAGTTTTTCTAAAAATTAAATTGAGAAAAAATCTACTACTTATATGGCTACATGGTAAAAAAAGTTTTTCTGGTTTCCCAAGAGCCTTCCATAATTGAATTACAGCAGAAAAAGGAACAATAAGGTCAAAATAACCATTTATCATTAATACTTTTCTAGGATTATTTAAATGAGCATATGTTAAAGGGTCTATCAAAAACCATTTCCATTTACAATCAACGTTGTCAATCCCTTTTTCTTTAATATCTTTAAGATATTTAATGTAATCTTTGCTAACTCTTTTATAATCTTTTATCCTTATTCCATGAGTAAATCCATAAAAAACAAGGGGTAAGGTTAAAATGCTTCTAACAAAAATATAATGGATATTACCTGCACCAAGAATTGAGACACCACATTTTATTCTTCTATCTATTCCCATAATAGTATTTAAAATAAAAGCCCCTAAACTTATACCTACTATACCTATATTTTTTACATCTTTTCTTTCATTTAACCAATCAATAAAAACAAGAGTATCTATAACTGCCTGTCTATATGCATTTATTGACCTTTCAAAATTAGTTGTCAGAAAAAGTTGTCCATTTTTATAATTCTTGGGGGTTCTTTTTCTGTGATAAGGAAGACAGATTAAATAAACTCCAAAATCTCCTTTTGAAAGATAATTTGAGAGTAATTTTGTTATTCCCTTTTCTCTTTCTAAAAAACTATGGAGAAGAACAATAGCAGAGAAGTTTTCTTTTTTGGGTTCAATGAAATCTATATATACAAAATTGTTTTCAGGATATATTGTAATTACTGGCGAAGGGAAAGAAATTTCTCCTATTTTAGTTTTAGAAGTTTCTTCTATAATTTTATATCCAAAACTTTTTACCTTTTCATATTTAAAAAATTCCATAAAATTATTTTATATTACTGATTTTGAATAAACAAGTTATGGTAAAATTTGAAGTTTTAAAGTATAATTTAAAAAAAGGAGATAAATGGTAAGAGTTAGATTTGCACCAAGTCCAACTGGTTTTTTACATATAGGAAATGCAAGAACAGCATTATTTAACTATTTATTTGCAAGAAAGAATAAAGGTAAATTTATTTTAAGAATAGAAGATACAGACAAAGAAAGAAGTAGAAAGGAGTATGAGGAAGCCATAATTGAGGATTTAAAATGGCTTGGAATTGAATGGGATGAAGGGCCTGATATTGGTGGAGAATTTGGGCCTTATAGACAAAGTGAAAGAATAAATATTTATAAAGGATTTGCAGCAAAACTTTTAAAAGAAGGTATTGTTTATAAATGTTTTTGTACAAAAGAAGAACTTGAAAAAATGAGAGAAATTGCACAACAAAAAGGACTTCCTCCAGGGTATGATGGTAGATGTAAGGATTTAACAAAAGAAAAAATAAACCAGTATGAAAGGGAGGGAAGGGATTATGTTTTAAGATTGAAAGTGCCAGAAGAAAAAATTGAAATAAATGATTTAATACGAGGGAAAGTTGTATTTGAAGGAGAATATTTGACCGATTTTGTTATAATGAAATCAGATGGTACTCCTACGTTTAATTTTGCTGTCGTTATAGATGACTATTTGATGAGAGTAACACATGTAATAAGAGGAGAAGACCATCTTTCCAAT
>JAOAEP010000070.1:2500-6343 GCA_026416755.1 bacterium
AAATACCAAGTAAAGAGCCCAATGTTGCTCCTGTGCAATCAGTATCATATTCACAATTTACTGCTTTACATAATTTGTCTCCAAAGACATCTCTGTATACCCACTCAAGAATAATAAAACCATGATTTGGAATAGCGTTACACGGATTATAATGACCAAAAATTGTTGCTATTCTTTCTCTTGCCTGTCCCCATTCAAGTTTTTCCTTATAACATCTTACCGCTTCTTTTATACATCTTGCAATATTTGATGAAATAGGAATCATAGAAAGGCCAATATCTATCAATGTAAATGGGTCATCAATAACAAAAGCAGCACTCTCAACAGATGCCCAGAACATTTCTCCATAAGTCCCTTCTCCTCCTGCATGGTCAAGAGAAGAATCCATCCAAGCAAGATATGCAGCAAGTTGAGGGTCCGCAGGAGCAACACATGCCCATATTTCACTTCTTATTGGAGAACCCATTTCATCAACAAAATAATTTTGAAAAGCACCAGAAATAGGAGGTTTTAACCCTCTCTGTAAATTATAAAGACACCAACTATATTCTGAATACCAGTGTCTGTAAAGATATTTTTTCCAAAAATCAACAAAGTCATTCAATGTTAAATTTACACCACGTTCTTCAAGCATTTTTAACCATACAAGTTGAAAATCTAAATCATCATTTGGAAGTGGCTGATCAAAATTAAAATTATCAATATCTATTTCAAATTTAAAACCAGATTTTTCCCAATAAGTTTTTACATTTTTCAGCCATTTTTTTATACTTTCTTTATGATAATAATTTAGGTTATGTGTAAATTTTTCTCCTTCAAAAGGTGCCCCAAGAGTTCCTCCTATGTTTTTACCTATCCCACAATCTTTAACTTTATCTATATATTCTTTTTTACTTAATTTTATTTTCTCCATAAACTTCCTCCTTATTTAATCTTCTCTTTCTCCGATTGGGTCAATATGAACAGATACATCGGAATTTTCTATCTCTTCTTTTATTTTATCTTGTATTTTAAGTGCTATATCATGTGCCTGTTTTAGAGATAAATTTTTTTTTACTTCTATATGTAGAGATATAATTTTTTTATTTCCATAATCATGAACTTTTATATCATGGGAACTTAAAACATCTGGGTTTAGAGAAACAACTTCTTCAATTTTTTCAATTATATTTTTATCAGGAGCTTCTCCTATAAGAAAACTTGATGACTTTTTAATTAAATCATAAGCAATCCATAATAATAAAAAAACTACAAAAATCCCTAAAATTCCATCTACATGATTAAATCCGTATTTCATTAAAATTAAACCAATTCCAACAAGAAAAGAAGCAATTCCATCCAATCTATGGTGCCATCCATCCGCTATTAAGATATCTGAATTTATTTTTTTACCAAGATAAAAAGAAAAACGTGTCATCCATTCTTTAAAAAATCCGGAAAAAAACATGAAAAAAATTATAAAAATGCCTGGTTGGACATTTTGAGGGTTTTTAATTCTTATAATTGAAATTTTACCAAGGTTAATACATGCAGAAATTAAAAGAAAAGAAATAATTAAAGTTCCTATTTTTTCTATTCTGCCATGACCAAAGGGATGTTTTTTGTCGGGAGGTTTTTTACTTAGGTTAAATGAAAAAATTACAACTATTGATGTCAAAATATCTGAAAGGGTATGAAATGCTTCTGTTATTAATGAAATACTTTTTAAAAAAATACCAAATAAAAACTTAACACTAAAGAGAAAAAGATTTCCTATAATACTTACCCATCCTTCAATATATCCAAAAGTTTCCTTTGATATTTCTTTATTTTTAATTATTTTTTTTAAAAGTGTTTCATTTAGGCTCATTTCGCTCCTATTTCACAAATATTTTAATTTATCTATCTTTTATAATCAAAATCAGAAAAATATAATGTAAAAAATTCATTTTGAATTATTATTTGCCAATTTTTTACATATGTGTCAAAAAATGGAAATTTATTAAGAAAAATATTATTTAAATTTTTATTCGTGTATAACACTGCATTTATTTTCAATTTTTTTAATTTTTCATTTATTTCATTTTCTGATAGCGAACTGTTAAATATAAAATATACCTCCGGACTCCAGACAGGAATAATTTCAAATTGACTATCAACAAAAGCAGAATGAATATAAGCATTGTCTGTAAGAATTCTTGAAATCGACAACTCAGATCTATTTAATAAATCACTAAGAAATTTTTCTGGGCCAATATTTTCTAATTTTTGAAAAAATAGATATTGAATGCATTTTTTTAATTGAATTTTTGAAGGAGTATAAGGATAAAAGATTATTATTGGGAGGCTACGAAAGTAAGAAATTATTAAAAATATTAAGATAGTTATATAAACTTTTTTTCCATAATTATCTTTCAAATAAGTTATAAAACCTGCGCATCCGATACTTAAAAAAATTATAGCAGGTAATAGAATTCTAAGGCTTAAAAATTGAGCCACTGTGTATCGTGTAGAAAAAAACCATAGGGCAAAAATTAAAATAATATTCAGTAATAAAAGGTCCCCTTTGTTTCTAAAATATAAAATAATTCCTGGTATTCCTAAAAAAGTTAAGATAAATGTATAATTTATAAAAACTTTAATAAGAGGGAGCCCACTTGGTAAAATTTCTTTATAGGTTGTTAAAATTCCTGCAATTACAGGATTAACTTTAAATAAATTCCCTATAGGTACACTATAAAAAGGATTTCCAGTAAATATCCAAGTTCTTAAATACCAAGGAAAAGAAAATAAAAAGGTAATTAAAACGTATAACATAATTTTTTTTAAATTTAATTTTAAAACAGAACAGGTTAAAATACCCGAAAATAAAAATAACCAACCATATTCTCTAGAAAGTATTCCAAGAGAGGTAGAAATTGCTGAAAGTAAAATTGAAGTATTTTTTTCCTTATTACAATAGATGAAATAAAGAGTAGAAATAAGAGAGAGGGTCAAATATCCTGCTTCCTGACCTATAAAAGTAAATAAAAATAGAAAAGGAGTTGAAAATAAAGTAAGTTGGTTTATTAAAGCAGTTTTTTGTCCAAATAATTTTTCTGTCAGAGAATAAATAGTAATTAAAATTGATATAATTTGTATTATTATTAAAATTGAAGTAAGAGATTTTAAAGGTGTTCCTACAATTAAATAAACATAAAGATATGAAAAAGAAACTAAAGGCGGTATTGAGTCCGGATAAAAATAATTTTTAAAATGTTCAGGTTTATAAGGCGGATAGAAAGAAAAGTTTTTTAATTTAAAAATTCTCTCTGCCAAAAAATTCCATCTAAATCTAGTATCGGGTCCAAAAAGAGGGGCATTCCACAAGCGAATAAAAATAAAAACAAAAAAGATAAAATATAAAATTATAAGAGAAGAATTTTTTTTTATAATGAAAGAGGGATAAACAGGAATAAATAAATTTTTTCCCTTTTTTCTAAGAAAAATAATTCCTAAAACAAGATTTATAAAAGTTAAAAAACTTAAAATAGAATATAAAGTTATAGGAATAGAGAAAATTTGAAGTAAAAAAATTACTTCAAAAAGTATAACAGTTGAAATAATGAAAGAAGACGGAAAAAGTAAATTACTCTCAAAAAGTTGCGAAATAATGAACCCAGGAAGAAAAAAACTAAATAAAAAAAGAAATAAAAATTTAAAAATTAAACCAATATTAAAAATCATTTAAAATTAAGAAAATAATATTTCTTTTGCTTTCTTTATTCCTTTCTCTATATCTACTTTATATCCTAATTTTTCAAGTCCTACCCCAATAGCACTTAAAGCAGTTAATACATCAAATTCGTCTTGCCAACCAAGATG
>JAOAEP010000094.1 GCA_026416755.1 bacterium
TTCTGTTAAAAATAAAAGATTTTATGAGATAACTAAAAATATAAAGGTATCCAATGAAGAAAAACTTTTGAAAGTTGAAATTATTCCTGATAAAGACAAATATTTACCAGGGGAAGAAATAATATATAAAATTAAAACTACGGATTATAAAGGAAATCCAATAAGTTCAGAATTATCTTTTCAAGTTGTTGATGAAGCAATTTATGCAATTTCTCCTGAACTTCAGGTTAAAATTGAGGATTTTTTCTATGGAAACAAACCAAATTATGTTTCAACAAATTATTCTTTTTTTGAATATTCTTATGGAGGTGCTTCAAAAGATATAAAAGATATAGATATTAGAAGAAAATTTAAAGATACTGCTTACTGGAATCCTTATATATTTACAGATAATGCTGGAAACGCACAAGTAAGTTTTAATTTACCAGATAATTTAACTACTTGGCGAGCAAAGGGTATAGCAGTAACAGATAAAACAATTGTTGGTACAGGTATCAATAAAATTATAACTTCAAAACCATTAATAGCAAGATTAATAATTCCAAGATTCCTTATTGAAGATGATATACTCTTTGTTTCAGGTATAATCCATAATTATACTGATAAAAACCAAAAATTAAAAGTTATACTTAAAGGAGATGGTTTTGAAATTTTAAATAAGAACGAAATTGAAATATCTGTTGAACCTAATAAAGAAAAAAAAGTTGAATGGCAAATAAAGGTAAAAGATAAGGAAAAAGCAAAATTTACACTTTTTGCTTATAATTCAGAAGTTAAAGATGGAATGGAACTTGAAATACCTGTTTATCTTTATGGAAGCCAAATATGGGAGGTAAGAGCGGGAAGATATGACAAAAAAATAGATGAAAAATTTGAAATACCAATAAATGCTATAAAAGTAAAATTAATTTCAATTATTTATCCTTCAATTGCATCCGGATTATATCATGGACTTAATTATCTTGTAAGTTATCCTTATGGTTGTACAGAACAAACAATGAATACATTTTTACCAGTAATATATGTGAATAGTGCAATTAAAAATCTTGGGTTTGAAGAATTATATTTTCTTGCAGATACAAAACCGGGTTATTTGGAGATGCTTAAAGAGTTACCTAAAATTATGAATAAAGGACTTTTAAAACTATACAAATATCAACACCAAGATGGTGGGTGGGGATGGTGGGAAAACGACCCTTCACATCCGTTTTTAAGTGCCTATGTAATGTATGGACTTTCCCAGGTTAAAAAATGTGGATATTTGATTGATGAAAATGTATTTTTAAAAGGTAAAAACTATCTTAGAAATTTAATACCGAGTATAAAAGAAAAAGATACACTTGCTTATGTGCTATATGCTTATTATGAAAGTTGTGAAGAAAACCTTTCAAATGAGGAGAAGCAGTTTATAGAAAAGTATGCTTTAAACCTGTACAATAACTATATTCAGGAAAAAGAAATTCATCCATATCCATCTGCTCTACTCTCTTTAGTTCTAAATAAAGTTGATAAAGACAAAGCGAAAACATTACTTAATAAAATATATTCTAATATTGTGCATTTAACTCCTTATTCTGTTTTCTTTAAATGTAAAAATGAAAATTCCTATAGATGGATAGATAATAATGTAGAAGCAACAGCATGGGTTTTAAAAGCAACTCTTGAAATAGACCCCAAAAGAGAAGAGATTTATAAAATTATAAGATACCTGGTTGAAATGAGAAGAAATATTGCATGGAGTTCTACAAAAGAAACAGCAGTATGTATAAATGTTCTTACAGATTTTCTAAAGAAAAATCCTGATGAACTTTCACCAAACTATTCACTTTATCTTTCCATTAATAGTGAAAAAATTACTGAGACAAAAGTTACAAACCAAACCCTAAAAAATTTTAGTACTAAAATAGAAATTTCAGAGGAAAAACTTAAAAAAGGAGGAGAAAATATACTTGAAATTGAAAAAGAAGGTAAAGGAAATCTTTATTACTCAACTCTTCTTAGTTATTATCAAAAAGGTTTTATTTCTGAAAGGAATAATGGTTTTAAAGTAGAAAGGTATTATGAAAAAGTTGTTATGGGAAAAGATGAGAATGGAAGATATTATGAGAAGTATGAGCCAGTAATAGGTCCTATAAAGGTGGGAGAAAAAATAAAAGTAAATCTTAAAATAACAGGAGAAAACTATTTTGAATTTATAATAATTGAAGACCCATTACCAAGTGGATTTGAAGTTATAAATGACCAAGAGGACTATTATTTCTATTCTGGTAAAGAAATTAGAGATGAAAAAGTGGTATTTTTCTTTACAAATTGGTCAGGAGAAAAAACAAAAATAATTACATATTATATAAGACCTGAAGTTTGTGGCTCTTTTCATGTTTTACCTACTAAGACTTATCTAATGTATTTCCCCGATGTTTATGGAAATTCAAATGAAAATTTTTTAAAAGTTGTTGAAAAATGAAAATAAGAAAAATTATATTAATTTTATTTTTTTCATCTAAACTCCTGTATTCTGACGGATTTAAATATCTTTGGGCTGAATATGTTACTATATTCAAAAAGGGAATTGATGCAAGAGAAAAAAATATTCAAGCAAGCGTTTTTTTATTGGATGGTTATCTTCTTTATCCAAATATTGAATTTTCTTTTATTGAAGAAGTAATAAATAAAATTCCTGAAGATGAAATGGGTCCTGCTTTTACAATTGTTGGAGATAGAAGAGTCTTAGGAATTGGTGGGGGCTTATGTCAAGTAGCAACGACTTTATATAATGTGGCTCTTTTATCAGGTATCTCAATTAGAGAAAGAAAAGCACATTCTTCACCTGTAAGTTATGTCTCTCCTGGTTTAGATGCAACTGTTTCAAAAGAAGAAAATGTTGATTTAAAAATTCAAAATCCATATAGTTTCCCTTTGAAAATAAAAGCATTTATTGAAAGTAATAAATTATATATGAAAATTTATGGACCCTTTCCTAAAAAGAGAGATGTAAAAATAGTTGTAAGTAAAGCAATGAAAAAAGGCGATTATATTGAAACGATAACAGAAAGGATTATAAGTGAAAAAGGGAAAATATTATTTTCTGAATTAATTTCAAACGATAGATATAAAATTGACTTTTAAAATTTTATTAAGTAAAATGTGTCTATGGGTAAAAATCTTAACTTTTTAATTATTATTATTGTCATATTTGTTGTTTCCTGTCAGGTACCACAAAAAAAGCAAGAAAGAGTTAAAGAAAGTTCATTGAAAGAAAAAATAAAAGAATTAATAGAAAAACAAGAACCAGAAGAAAGAATCACATACCCAACTCCTGAAATCCCACAAATTATATCTACCATTTCTGAAAAAAAGTCAAAAGAAAAAGAAGAATACCCAGTGGAAGAAACCTATGCAGAAAATTTATATCCAATACCTCAGAATATTAAATTTGTTTCTCCAGCAGAGATAAATCAGGAGTTGACTGATATTTTCCAAAACATATATTTTGATTATGATAGTTATGAAATTAAAAGGTCATATCAAGAAATTTTGAAAAAAATAGCGGAATATCTTTTAAAAAATCCCAAAATTATGATTTTAATTGAAGGACATTGTGATGAAAGGGGGACAAGAGAATATAATCTTGTTCTTGGTGAGCAAAGAGCATCAAGTGTGAGAAATTTTCTTATTAATCTTGGAGTATCTCCTAAGAGATTATTTACAGTAAGTTATGGAGAAGATAAACCTGCTTATTTAGGACATGATGAAATGGCATGGGTAAAAAACAGAAGATGTGAATTTAAAATAGGTAGAGAAAAATGAAAAAAATTTTATATTTCCTTTATTTTTTATTTTTTTAGTGAGTTGTGCAAATTATACGAATAAAAAAGAAGAAGTAACAAAAGAGGAAATGAAAGATATTCAAGAAGCACTTTTATTAAGTGTAGAAAATTTTGATAAAAGAATTAAAAAAATTGAAAATCAACAGTTAGAAATTTTAAATATGATTAACAATAATACAAAACAAATATCTGATGTTATTAATTCCTTAAATAATTATGTCTCAAGTGAAAGAGACTTTTTAGACGAGATAAAAAAATTAAAACGTGAAATAGCAACCTTAAAAGAAGAAATAAATAAGACAAACAACCGAATTAATGAATTGAAAGGGAAAATAGATGAAACAATAGTGAAGGAAGAAGAAAATAATAAAAAATTAGAAGATGAAATAAATAAAAAAATTATAAATATGGAAAAAGAATTATCAACAGTTAAAAAAAACTATACTGATATACTCACACTTCCTATTACACTTCAAAAATCAATGATGGATTTTCAAACTTCATTTCATAAAACTATAGGAGAAATTCAAAATAATTTTATTAATTTAAAAGAAACGGAAGTAAAATTATCAAAAATCATTGAAGATACTAATGAAAAAATACTGGAAATAAAGAAAAGGATAGATTTAATTGATGAAAGTTTAAAGGTTCAGAACAAAATAATGATAGATGAATTAACAAGGCAAGAAAGTGAAATATATTCTATTAAAAGAGAGATTTTTTATATAAACAGAGATTTGAAAGAAACTTCAGAGAGAAATTTTACAAGGAACAATGAAATAGTTGAAAATATGGATATTCTTAAAAAATCATATAATGAAATAATTACATCATCTTCATCTATTATAAAAACATTGACTTCCTATCAAGAAGAAATTTTAAATATAAAGAGTACAATCCAAAAAATCAGTCAAAATATTGAGAGTTTAAATAAAGAAATTTCAAATTTAAAAATAGAAACCGAATTTATAAAAAATATAACTAATGAAAATAATAAAACTATAATTGAAGAATTTGCAAGACATGAGAATGAAATTTTGAAATTAAAAGAAATTATAATCTCTGAAACTGATATTTTAAAAAAATTTGATAAAGAAAAAATAAAGTTTTTTGAAAAGGAAGAAGATTTAAAAACATATATAGTTAAAAAAGGAGATTACCTTTCAAAAATTGCAGAGAAATTTAAGGTTGATGTAAATGACATAAAAAAAGTTAATAATTTAAAAAATGATATAATTTACCCAGGGCAAAAACTTATAATACCTATTAAAATAAAGATGATTTCCAATGAATAAAAAGGAGAAGATATGAAGAAAATTATTTTTTCTATTTTCATTATTTTTTCATCTTTTATTTTTTCTGAAAGACAACTTTTTATAGTTGAAAGAGTAAAAAACAAAATAATGATTGATGGAGAAATAACATCTGAGGAATGGGGTAAAAAACCAACGATAAAAAATTTTTATAGACCTGGTTGTTTTGATAAAAAACCATATTCAAATACTGTCGTTTGGATTAAATATGATGAGGAATCTCTATATATTGCTGGTAAAATGGAAGATAAATGTCTTATTGGTTATGTAGAGAAACAAGATGGCCCTGTTTGGAATGATGATGTTTTTGAAATTTTTATAAAGCCAAAATTTAATTCTACACATTACTATGAAATAAACTCAAATATACTTGGAACTCTCTTTGATGCTTTCTTTCATAGAAAAGGTGTTTATTATTTAAAGAACATAGAAGGATTTTCTTCTGGAACAAAAGTAGCAACAAAAATAAAAGGAACTTTAAACAACGATGATGTAGATGAAGGCTGGGAAATTGAAATGGCAATACCTTTTTCTGCATTTTCAAAAACAACGAGTCCCCCAAAAAAAGGAGATGTCTGGTATTTTGCAATTAATAGATATGATTATTCTATATATATTCCATATGGGAAAGAATTAACAAGTTCTGCAAAATTAAGAAGAACTGATTTTCATTTATATTATGATTACGATAG
>JAOAEP010000092.1 GCA_026416755.1 bacterium
AGATGTGTATAAGAGACAGGTCTTAAAATTGAGATTTGGAATCGATGATGGAAGGCAAAGAACTCTGGAAGAAGTTGGTCAATTATATAATGTAACAAGGGAAAGAATAAGACAGATAGAAGCAAAAGCAATTCAGAAACTTAGAAACTCATATAAAGGGAAACGATTACAAATATTCAATCACGGTATCTTTGGGTCAAAATCAACTGTTAAATGAGTTCTATTAAATTCCTTGGTACAGCGGGTGCAAGATTTGTTATGATTTCTCAACTAAGGTATTCTGGTGGAATGTGGTTTTCTATAAATGGGATTCAGTTTCTTGTAGACCCTGGACCTGGAACTTTAATAAGAGCAGTTAAATCCAAACCAAAATTAAATCCACAGAATCTTGAAGGAATATTTTTATCTCACAGACATTTAGATCATTCATGCGAAATAAATCTAATGATTGAAGCAATGACAGATGGAGGATTTAAAAAAAAGGGTGTTGTTTTTGCACCTTATGATTGTTTATATGAAGACCCTGTTATACTTCAATATTGTAGAGGATTTCTTGAAAAAATAGAAACAATAAAAGAAAAAAATTTTTATAATATTAAAGGTTTAACTTTTGAAATTCCTATAAGACATAAACACAGTGTTGAAACATATGGATTTAAAATCAATTCAAATGGAAAAATTATTGGTTATATTTCAGACACTTCTTTTTTCCCTCAATTAATAGATGCGTACAAAAATAGTGAAATTCTAATTATAAATACAGTCCTTTACGAAAAAAAGGAAAATGTTCAGCATTTATGCCTACAAGAAGCAGAAGAAATAATAAAAAGTATAAAACCTAAAAAAGCAATACTTACACATTTTGGTATGACAATGTTAAAAAACAAAATTTGGGAGAAAAAAGATATAATAAGTGACAGAACGAAAACTGATGTAATTATTGCAAATGACGGAATGAATTTTGAATTTTAAATCCACCCAGTATATTTTGCTAAATATTTACAATATTCAATAAAACTTTGTAAAGAAATATCAGGTGGAACACCATGGTCACAAGAAGGAATATATCCACCATCTTTAAAAAGAAATGGAATTATTCTATCCATTTCTTTTTTTAATATCTCTCCACCTTTTGCTATTTTCCTCTTATCAATTCCTCCTATATAAGCCATATTTTTCCCGAATTTCTTTCTAAACTCAACTAAATCATTTCCAGCCGCTATTTCAACAGGAGTTGTACAATTTACTCCACTTTCTATCCAAATAGGTATTATTTCTCCAATATAACCATCTGAATCGACCATTATAACTTCACAACCACTTTTTTTTAAAATATTTGACCATTCACTCCAGCAAGGCATTAAATATTTTCTTATCATAGTAGGAGAAATCATTGATTTTTCTTTATAAGCCATATCTTCATTAATAACAGCAAAATCAAATTGAATTTTAGATGTAAGTTTTTTTAATATTTTTGAAACAAAATCCTTCCAAAAGAAAACCATCTCATAAACGAAATCTTCTTTAATAGCCATAAAAATACACAAATTTTCAAATCCACACCAATCCCTCAACTGCCAAAAAGGACCAGCAAAAGAAATTCCAAGTGTCCAATCCCTTTTTTTTAAAATTTCCGCTTTTTTATCTATTTCAGGATCAATCCTTTCTGATTCATCAGGATTATATCTTTTCTTCATATCTTGCCAATCAATTTCATTTTCAACAGGAAATTTATGCCATTTTCTAGTTACAAAGTCCTTTGCACTTCTTAAATATGAAAAATCGTATCTTTCATCTACTTCCACTATCTCCCCTTTCTGTGTCTGAACAATGAGATGGCCTTCTTTTTTTTCAATAATTTTTTCTTCAAAAGGTGGATTCATTGAAAAAGAATAATGAATTCCTACTACTTCTGTCGTGGGTTTTTCTATTTTTATACCTATTTTTTCACATATATATTCAAACCAATTAACATTTTCAGGAAGCCCTTCCTCCTTCCATCTTTTTAAAGTTGATTCTCTTGGTCCACCAGGTGAAAAAGGTACCTTATCTATTTCTTCAAAAAGCAAAGTTTTAACATATCTCTCTCTTGGTGTCATTTTCCACCTCCTTAAATTTAAATTTTATAGGTTTAATCTTATAGGTTTACCCTCTTTTGCTGATAAATCTGCATTAAAAATAACCTTATGTGTAACTGCCGCATCAAATAAGTCTGGAAATGGCTTTTTGTCATTTAATATACAATCAACAAAATAATTCACTTCCCCTTCAAAAGGATGATGTTTAACATCTCCACTATCTGGAAGAATCGTAGGTATTGTAATGTATCCTATTTGACCTGGAAATTTATGAGGTGCATAAATATTATTATTTCTTATAGTGCCCTTTTCTCCAAAAAGTTCTATATTAAAAATATAAGGGGTTTTACAATCAAGAGAAGAAGCAACCTTTCCAATTGTCCCATCTTCAAATTTTATTAAAGTTACACTTGTCGGGTCATATTCATATTCTTTAAAATCTAAATTTTTGCTTTTTGTTGAATAAGAAAATACCTCTATAGGTTTTTTATTTATAAACCATAATAAAGCATCTAACGCATGGCAGCCAGCAGAAAGTAAAGAACTCCCTCCTACATTTTTCTTAATATTCCAACTATATTGTTTATACCAAGGCCCTATCCCATGAAAATAATCTACTTCTCCATAATAAATATCTCCTATTATATAATCCTTTAAAAGTTTATCAATTGTCATTAAAAGTGGATTCCAATGTAATACAAAACTTACAAGTGTCTTAACCTTATTCTTTTTTACAATTTCAATCATTTTATTTAGTTCATCCTCATTTAAAGCAACTGGTTTTTCAATTAAAATATGTTTTTTGTATTCAGCAGCAAGTATAGTTTGTTCAGCATGTAAATTATTTGGTGTACATATGGAAATTATATCTATTTCTTCTCTCTCTAACATTTCTTTTAAATCCACATAAATTTTAGCCTTAAATCCATATTCATTTAATTTATTTTCAGCAGATTCTTTTGTTCGGGCACAAATAGAAACAAGTTCACAATATGGGTTTTGAATAAAAGCAGACATATGTTCTCCAGCCACCCAACCACTTCCTACTATTCCAACTTTTAATTTTCTCATTTTTCCTCCTCCTTGAAAAATTAATTTTGTTTTTAAAAATAAATTAATCTTTTATAAAACTTTTAATCGCTTCAAGCCCAACTTTTAAAGATTTAATTCCATCTAATCCAGTAACAACTGGCTTTTTATTATTTTTTATACAATCAATAAAATGGAGTAACTGTTTTTCATAGGCAATCGCAAGAGAGTTTAAAGGGATTGGCCCTATTTTTTCAATTCCGTTTTCCCTTCTAATTAAAAAATATTTCCAATCATCTTTAATTTCACCACCAAAAATTAACACACCTTTTGGTCCTAATACTTGATGAACATGCTCACAATAAACATTCTTTGGCAACCCCCAACTCCAACATAAAACAAGAATATCACTACTTTCAAATTCAACAGAAACACATCCTGTATCTGGAGATGTATAATTTTTAAAACATAATAAAGAACTTTTGACGTTCTTAACTTCTCCAAATGTATAAATTGCAAAATCATAAGAATGAACAGCACCATCTACAAATGGTCCCATCCCTCTTTTTATATCGTAAAACCATTCATCAGGAGGAGTAAATCCCCCCCATATTTGGTGCCAAATTACAGGTCTTCCTATAGTTTTGTTTTCAATAAGTTCTTTAAATTTAACCCATTCTTCATCAAATCTTCTCACATATCCAATTTGTAAAATAACATTGTTCTTTTCACATTCATTTATCATATCTTCTGCATCTTTTATATTCAATGCTATAGGTTTCTCACAAAAAATTTGTTTTTTAAATTTTGCTGCTTCAACAACTATATCATGATGAAGATGTGTTGGAGTAGCACAAATGATTGCATCTATATTTGATTTTCTTATTAATTCTTTATAATCAGAATATATCTCCTTAACTTCAAATTCTTTTTGAAATGAGAGTAACGCAATTTCATTTATATCACATGCAGAAATTATCTCAACATCTTTAAATTTTTTTAAAATTTTTGTATGTGTTTTTCCTATTCCCCCACAACCAATTATACCAAATTTTATCATTTTAAACTCCTTTCTTCATTCAAGTCCACTTCTTTCAATTTTTTAATTTTTTTGAAAAATTTTAATGTCTTTATTTCAAATTTATCAAATTTTATCATGAATTTCCTACCGAATATTTCAATTTTTGCATCAGTCTTCTCTCCATATGCTTCATACAGGCGAAAAATTATATTATCACCATTTTCTTCCTTTTTAATACAAGACAAAACTATATTTTCTGGAGAAACATTTATGAAACTAAATGGTGGTGAATAATATCCCTTTTTTCTTAAAGGCAAAATATATTCAATTTCATTATTAAGAAAATAAGCATATTTAACAACATTTGAAGAATTAATTTCACCTAAATGTGGTAATATCCAATATTTAAACTCATTAATTCCATATGACTGAAAATCATAAAATTTATTTTTTTCTAATTTCTGAGGATCTTTTAAAGATGCATAAACAGGACTTCTTAGAGCACTAATTCTTAACTCATTTTCAAAAAAATCATATCCATACCATCCACAGTTTATAAAACCTACTCCAACTTTTTCATCTTCCTTCATCCCAATTATTTCAACCCATCTTTGACAAGGGTTTTCATTTCCATCAGAAGGCCTTTCTATATAACCGTAAGGTATTTCTGCATAAATTTTACAATTATTCAAATTGAGTGGAAAAGAAATTTTTAAAAATTTATTTTTTTCTGTCCAAAAAATTTTCCCTTTAACTTCAATATAAGGTAAACCATCATAAAGAATAACTTCTTGGTGTATTTCTGAATTATTATAAACCAATTTATAAAATATTGACACCATACAATTTCCATTTTCTCCATTATACAATTCCAAAATATCAAATTTCCCTATTACATCCCTGAAGGAAGAATATCCATGTCCCCATGCATTGGAATAATCCTCAATTACTAAAAAAATACCCCCATACTCTTTAAATAAATCTATGTTTTTCTCTTTTAAGATAACTCTAAATCCGCTTTTTTCCTTATCTATACCAACTAAAAGTTTTTGATTTTCAATAATATTATCTTTTAAAATCAAATTATAATTTTTTTTCTGTTGAGTTGATGGACGCCACCAATAAACATTAAAACCATAAGGAGGGATTTTAACTTTTACTAAATATTCCTTTCTTCCTGTATTAGGCTCTTCTATAGATTGTGAATATATTTCCTTATTATTTGCATCAAAGAATTCTATTTCTTTTGGTATAATAAAATCATATCCATATCTTTGAACAAAAGAAATTCTTTTAACCTCTTCTCTTTCAAAAGATGTAGGATTAAAAAATAAAACAGGAAAACCTTCAATATTATCAGTAGAAATTACATTTGAAATACTCCATAAGTTTTCATTTATTAATTTCTTTGAAAAAACAATTGAACTCTCGATTAATCCTAAGCAATCCTCATAAGCTTTGGGTATTGATGTCCCAGCAATAATATCATGGAATTGACAAAAAAGAATTTTTCTCCAATTCTTTTCAATTTTTAAAGATGGATATTCTTTATTTAGTATTTTATAAGATATTGATGATAATATTTCTGCTGTTTGAAGTTTATTTTCTGCATATCTATTTAAAAACTTTATTTTAATTAATGAAGTATAACACCCACGACAAGTATATTGAAGTTCACCTTTAAAAATTGGAATTTTTTGTTTTTGTCTAATTATTTTTTTATAAAAGTCATATAATGAACTATATTTTAATTCTAAAAAGGGCAATTTTGGTTTTAATTCCTCAATTACTTGAAGAAACCTCAATGTTGGACCACCACCATGATTGCCTACTCCAAAGAAAAATAATATATCATCTAAATCATTAAAAAAGTAATTTTTAATTTCATTTAAGCCTTTTATGACTTCACTTTCATCCCAAGTAGCATAAAAAAAAGGTGGTCTACATGCAAGAATAATAGAGCCATCTATGCCTTCCCACCAAAAAATTTGTGGTAAATCTTTTTCCTCTGGAGTAGGTCTAAAAAAAACATAAAATTTAATACCTGCTTTTTTTAATATTTGGGGCAAATTTCCATTATGACCAAAAGAATCTGGATTACAGACAACATTTACATCAATATTGAACTTCTTTTTAAAATACTTTTTTCCATAAATCAAATGTCTTATAAATGACTCTCCGCAAGGAATATTACAATCTGCTTCTTCCCACCAAGGATTGCAAATAAACCATTTTTTCCTCTTAACTAATTTCTTTATTTCTTTAAAAATATATGGTTCTGCTTCTTCTATCCATAAAAATGAGTTGGCATTTCCTCTATTAAACGTTAATTCTCTTTTTTTATTTAATAGTTCCACCATATAAGCACAGGTATGGATAACCTCACCAAATCCTTCTTCCCAATGCCATAACCAAACTGGATCAATATGAGCATTCGCTATTAAATGAACCGTTTTTCTTTTCATTTTATTGCATTCTATAGTTTATTCAAAAAAAATCAAAACTATATCAACAGTTTTTAGAGGCAGATTTATTTTAATTTTATTTTCATTTATTTTTTCATGATTTAAAACTTTACCTAATTCAACTGATTTGACAAACTTGCAATTCTTAACCCCATCAATTATTAAATCTATATTAGATAATGGTTTTCCTGACCAATTTAAAAGAACAATCGCAATCCCTTTTTCTGATATTAAATAGCAACCTTCAACAAGAGATTCGCTAATCTCAACATATTTTTTTGTATTTGCTATTAATGCTGGATAAGTTATTATTTTCCTAATATTTTCATCCCATCCAATAGGTAAACGATCCCCTCTGTTGTTATCTTGAGAAAAATGGTAATTAACACCAGGCCAAAATCCATAAGAAATAATAATGCCTTTCTCATATTTTACTTCAGATATCGCAGGGGTTCCATCATTATATTCAGCAACAATTTTACCATTTTTAACTTCTAACGGAACCGATTGAAATTTAATTGAAATAATATTTTTAAAATCAAAAAGTTTCTCTTTAAATATAATGGACTTTTCTAATCTTTTTTCTTTTTCAATTGCGGCAGAACTTTCTCTCTTAACTTGAATATTTTTTGTTTCAGATTTTTCGGTAATAATAGATAAAGGTTCATTATATTCATCAAAAGCACATGCACCAGGCATTAAAACCAAAATCCCTCCGTTTTTTACATAGTTTAGTATTTGTCTTTGCGCTTTCTCTGATAAATTGGGTGCAGTAACATATAAAACAGAATAATTTTTATTTTTTAGAATACCATTTTCTACATCAAAATCATCAATAAAATCTACTGGATAATTTTCATGTATTAAACCCTCATGTAAACCATATAACTCTAATAAATATAAAGGTAAACTTGAATCATTATCCCAAACCTGGCTTGAAATAGGAAATAAGATGGCCACTGTCCCATCCTTAGGTCTTCCTAAAAACAATAGTTCCTCTGCCTTCCCAACCAATCTCAAAGCATCTGCAATAGATTTATATGCGTTCTTATTTTCCGACCATCCATCTATAAAAGCATAATATGGCCCAAAAGTATAAAATTCAACTGCTTTAGCACCATGCCCAATTAAGGCCAAAGTTTTATATTTACCACCATCTTCAACAGAGCCCAATCCCTGTCCAACGATGTATCCTCCAAATTCAATATCTCCCTGTCTTGCGGCACATCTCAATAGGTCTCCATAAAATGACCATAATTGTGCAGAATTATCTCCAAACCAATCTTCTGTCCATATACATGTTACTGCTTTCTTCCTGCCTAAATCAAACCAATCAGGTGCGCCCATGGCTGCATTAGGACCCCTATCGGGATTATTTCCAATGTGTTTACCTGGAGAAGGGATAAAAAATCTACCTGGCCAATTATTTAAATTTGTAGTTGTTAAAATTTTTTTATTATAATTTTTAACAAATGCCTTGGTTGCTAATGAAAAGGCATTACTTAAAGATTCAGCAAAAAACCTTGTTGTCCAGTAAAATATCTTTTTATCACCTTTTGTTTTTATTTCGCTTAAATTAAGTGGAAAAATCTCATTCCAAATTTCTTTTCCAAAAAATTCTGGAGTAAAACCTTTTGAATCAAGATAGTTTCTGAAAACTTCTAATCTACTTTCTTTCCCTTTCAAATTTTCAACAATCCCTGGATAGTACCATCCAGGTTCATCTGCAATATGAAATAAAATCATTTCATCATCTTTATTCCCCATAGAAATATTTACATTTTTCTTCAAGTTTGATACCCAACTATCTAAAAATTCTTCTTTTACTAAATCTTTTTCATAATCAAAATATGAGGGTGGATTATAAATTGCTCCCCTAAATCTATTAAATCCATATTTTTCTAATCTTTGTCTTTTCTCTTGTTGTGAAAGATTGTTCCACCCAACAATTGATACTACATTATGGCCCAAATTTGAAAGCATTTTTAAACCATATTCTAATGTGTCTTCTGTATCATCTATTGAATATAAACAATTGGAGATTATAAATTTCTTAGGTTTTTCATCTTCTTTTAAAGAGACCTTTTCTGATATAAGCAGATAATCGTTATAAATTTCTATACTTGATTTTATTAAATCTTTATATTTATCGGGGTCATCTATTCCATAAAAAGGAACTACCATAAAAATTAAGTTCCCATTTATTTTGACATTAAATTTCTTTAGTTTCTTTATTTCATTAGCATCTCTTTTTATAAACTCAAATTCTACCTCCCCTTTTTTAATATTACATCCTGATAAATTAAAATTAAATCTTGCTATCCCATATTGGTCCTTTAGATATTCATCCAAATTTATCCATTCACTTGACTTCCCTATTGGTACATGTCCTATTGTTTTATGTCCTTTATCTGTCCCAAAACTTACAAATATGCCTTGCCTTGGAATCCAGTTTTTATCCATTGGTAATATTTCTAAAATAGAAGGATGAGAGCCTAACAATAAGTATTTCATATCATCGTCAAATGAAATTTGAGATTTCCCATCTCCTGAAGTATGAAAAATAAGTGGGGCTCCTGTTAAATTACCCTCTTTATCAAGTTCCCATACTAAAAATGTAGGTGAACCCCATCCTACTAAAAATATTTTTTTCTTATCTGGAGTTAGTGCAATATCCCAAGGCGCTACCAATTTACTATTTATGAGTTTGGGTTCTCCATATGGATATCCTTCACTATCAAGGTTATAGACAACTATTCCTGCTTCACCTTCTTTAGTAGGATATTCTAAAGTTCCACATAAATATAACTTTGATTTTCCCTCATCTATACAAATTCCACCTAATACAGTTCTTTTACTTTCAGAGAAAAACCCATCTTTATAAATTTTAGGTTTATTACTTATAAGTTTCCCATCTTTATCAATCTCCCATACTTTTAAATTTTCATTTTTATTATATTGACTGATTATGTAAAGTTTATTCTTTTTTGTGCTTAGCACGCCATCTATATCATATTCAAATCCTGGTACTCGACATATAATTGAAGAAGAAGGTGATTCATTCGTTATATTTCCAACTACGTATAATAGATTTTTTTCAGGGTTAAGAAATAAAAGTTTTATTGAAGAAACCCCAGAGTTAATAGTTTCTTGTATGGATAATGGCTCACCATTATCATCCAATTTTATTACTTCAATTTTCCCATTTTTAGTGGATGTATAAATTAACCCTTTTTCTTCGTCAATTTCCATCGGTCCATTTATACCAGGAACGGAAAATGATGATACTTTCTCTTCTCTATTCTCAATATCAAATATTAAAAGATTGTCATTTTCAACCGCATATAATTTTTTATATTTTGAAGAATATTTAAATTTAAGATATTTATTTTCAGAACTTATCTTTACTTTTTTATAAGAAATTGGTAAGTTCTCATTTGTTTCTAAATTTTTAATAGTAATTTTAAATTCAACACCAGAAATTCTATTTCCAAGAAATCCTGTCAAATTAACAACACCTATACCAACTGAGGGATAACCATTTAACGCTACTACTCTTTTTCTATAAAATTTTCCTGTTTCTCTAGTTATTTTAATATTTGAATTCTCATATGATATCTCTACTTCTTTTAGATAAAAACCTTCTAACCTGTTTTTATTATTAACTGCATCTTTAAATTCTGAAGAAAAAGCAACAATTACTCTATTTTTAACGTCTGAACAACTTACCGCTTGAATAGGAAAGTTTTCAACAATAATAGGTCCTTTATATACATCCCCATTTTTATCAAGCAAAAAATAGGAAAGATTAGAATTTTCACCTTTAAAAAAAATTGCTTTATCTGTATATGCAAATATTAAATACTCTCTCGGACCCTTTTCAACAGGATAATACTTAACCTTTAAAACATTTCCCTTTTCATCTAAATCACCAATCTGAAGAATTGAAGGATAAGTTCCAAGATAAATTTTATTCCCTTCAGGATTAAATTCTATTTTATATTTACCATCACCTCCTATATCATAAAAAATTGGTGATGATTGAGGAATACCATTACTATCTAAATCAAAAGCATAAACCCTTCCCGTACCCCAAGCGCCATAATATAAACGATTAATTTTGGGATGTATTGCTATAGAATGGACTCCAGATGTAAGAGTGTCAAAAGCTATAGGTTTTCCTTTAGGTTCACCATTATTATCAAGTTCATATACAACCAAACCTTTTCTAAAATTACTGAATTCTGGAATTGAAGCGACACTAACCCCAAGATATATTTTGTTATATTTTTTACTTAGATACATTGTATTAATAACGCTCCATCCGCCTCCAGGAACAGGGTCTGGAAAGAAATCAGGATGGTCAGAATATCTTCTAGGTCCATTTATAATATTTCCATCTTTGTCTATATCAAAAACCATAAGCCCTTTCCTTTCATAATCATATGAACGTGTTCCAACATATAATTTACCTTTTATGTTGTCTGAAATAACACAAAAAATTTCTCCATATCTTGTATCAACTATAGTATAAGAAATTTCTTCTTCACAAAATAAAAAACTATATAAAGAAAATAAAATAAAAAAAATAAAAATTTTCCTCATCAAAACCATATTCGCCCTCCTTTTCTAAAAGTTTTAAGGCAAAGTGGCTCTCTTATATGTCCAAAACCAACTATAGCCACCAATATTTTCACCACAGGTTGGATGTACAAATCTCCAATTTTTATTAGGAACCCAAACTACAGAATTATCAGCAAATAAAACATTTAAACCTGCAGGAAGCCAAGCATATTTGCCTTTTCCTGGATGGTTAAAATGGGTATTTGTATAACCTCCATTAAATCCATCAAACATATCTGCCATTAAAATCATTTCTTCTTTTGCCAATCTACTTAGTTTTCTCTTTATTATTGCACTTCCTACTGTTGGTGAGTTATTTAAAACATAATTAGAATATGAGCGCATATAATTAATTTCAAAAGTTCTCCTAAATTCATCTATAAGGCTAAATCTTCTTTTTTGCCACCAAGAAATATAAACATAACTTGGACAAAAGAGATTTTCAGGATTTTGAATATATTTTTGTTTATTTTGTCTATACCCTGCTATCAAAAGCCCTAAATTATAATAAGTATAGGTTCCTCTATACTCACCCCACAATAAATGAGCAATATATCCATTTGCATAATAACCGTCCCAAAGAGGAATTGCAGTTGGAATTGTATCTTCATAATCATTAGCATACATATGAATTGCAACTCCTAATTGTCTTAAATTATTCATGCATACAGCACGATACGCTCTATCCCTTGCTTCATTTAAAATAGGTAAAATTATCCCTGCAAGAATAGCAATTATCGCAATTACAACAAGCAATTCTATTAAAGTAAATCCAAATTTCTTTTTTTTATGTTTCATAATAACCCCCCTTTTTTAAGGATTTATAAATGAATACCAATTTGGTAATCCTTTATAATTAGCAATATCTGGTATATAATAAGAACCACCTATTTTAATTGAGTTTATAAAATGTACTGAATTATCAACAAATAAAACATTTATACCCATAATATTATGATTATTTTTTTCTATTATTTTTCTTCCATAATCTATATTATTTGTGTCTCTCCTACCAGTAAACCACCATTTAGCCATCCAACTATCAAAATTTGTTCTAATATGTTGTGGAACTTGCTTGTCTACAACTACGCCAGTGTCTGGTTCAGTATCATATCCATATGGAGCACCATCTGTAAAATAAAGCCAAGTGGGTGTCGGTGGATTATTATAAAAATTAATAAATGTATAACAAGCATATGCATATGAACAATTTATTGAAGAATATAAGTAAGGATAAGTAGATTTTCTGCTACTTCTATCGCTCGGGCAAATAAAAGTCTCTGGAGTTTTTAAATAAACAGTTCCTATTTTAGTACTACCTCTATAACCTAAAAGAAGATTAAAACAGAGTAAGGTATTTTCAGCCCAAAAAGGAAAAGCATTCCCGAAATCATTCGCATACATATGAAGTGCTTGACCTATTTGTTTTAAATTTGATGCACAGGTTGCTATTCTGGCTCTCTCCCTTGCCCTACTTAATGCAGGCATAAGTATTGAAGCCAAAATA
>JAOAEP010000139.1 GCA_026416755.1 bacterium
ATTTTATTTACTCCAATAATAGGTTTAATAACTATCAATTCTTTCATTTCAATATTTATACCATTATTTGCTTTTCCTTTAAATTTAATTACTAATATTTTTTTAAAAGTCCTTGTCTTTATATCAAATATCTCTTGCAAAATAAATATTTATTTTCCTATATTTTTTCTCTTGCTTTATTATTTCTTAATTTTAAATTTTTTATTTCTCTTGAGGAAACAACAAAAAATAATTGGAATGGGGTTAGTGGTTCTATCTCTCCTTTTTTATATTAATTTAAAAAGAAATAAAGAAGAAGAGATTATTTTCTTTTCTACAAAAAATCCTTTTGTTTTAATTCATTCTGGTGAAAAGGGACTTCTTGTTCTCTCAAGTAAAATAGAAAATCCTAACTTTTATAAAAATACAATTTCTAAGATGTTACGGGAAGAAAAAATTAAAGTTGAAAAGATTATTTTCATAGGAGATAAATTTTTAGAAAATTTAATTTTTACATCAAAATTCTGTAAAATTATGTATTTACCAAAATCAGTCTTAAGTCCTCCTTTAAATCAAAACAAAAATATATTTTGCTGGGAAGAAGAAAAAAATGTCATTTTTGATAAATTTTTAATCTCATCAATAGGAGGAAATTTGCAAATTGAGTATGATAATTTAAAGATCTTAATATTGCTTAATGAAAATTTGGCAGAAATTAATTATCCTTGTAAATATTTTTTAATATATCCTGTAAACTTTAAAAAGAATGAAAAGAACGAACAAATTTTAAATAGATTAAAACCATTTTTCTTTATTTTTCAAAAAAGAATAAAAAAATTTGAAAATTTACAAAGTTTGTGTAAAAATTATTACCTAAATAACTCTTGTGTAATTTTAAATTTAAAATCAAAAATAATTAAGTATTGGAGAGATAATGGAAAATATTGAAAAAATAAAAAAGGCAGAAGAGGAAAGTGAAAAAATTATAAAAGATGCTGAAAGAAAAGTAAAAGAAATGTTTGATATTATTGAAGATGAAGTTGAAAGGGAAAGAGAAAAAAATGAGAAAAAAATTTTAGAGGAGATAAAAGTTTATAAAAAATTAAAAGATGAAGAAAAAAGTGAGAAATTAAAACAACTTAAAAAACAAAAAGAGGAAATTTTAACAAAAATGAATGAGAAAGAATATAAAATAGATGAAATTGCTGAAAAAATATGGGAGAAAATTAAAAAAAATATTATGCAGGAATAACTCTATCCTTTCCCTCTGCTTTAGCTTTATACAATGCATTGTCTGCTTTCTTTATAATCTCACTCGTTGTACTTCCATCTTCTGGATAAGAGGCAACTCCAAAACTTATAGTTAAATCTCCATTTGGTTGATTTTCTTCATAAGGGAATTTAAATTCTTTTACCGCTTTTCTAAGTTTTTCACAAATTTTTAATGCATTTTCTTTTGATGTTTCAGGAAATATTATAATAAACTCCTCCCCTCCATATCTTGCAACAATATCAGAACCTTTTACATTCCTTTTCAATATTTCACCTATTGTTCTTAAAACATTATCACCTGCTGGATGTCCATTTTTATCATTATAAAATTTGAAAAAATCTACATCACCCATAGCGACTGAAAGAGGAGTATAATTTGCTTGACATTTTGAAAGAATTTCTGAAAAAAGTTTTTCAAAATGCCTTCTATTATACAATTGAGTTAATCCATCAGTAATTGAAAGAATTTTTGTTTTGTTTAAAAGTTCAGCATTTTCGATCATCAATGAGATAGGAAAAGAAACCATTCTGATTAGATTTAAATCTTTCAGAGTAAACTTTCTATCTTTTTTAGAAAGTACTCCAAGTACTCCTATAATTATTCTTTTCTGATGTAAACCACAGAGAATAAATGAAGTAACACCAATATCAGAAAGAAACTTATATTGAGAAAAAGAAGAAACATTATTTACAAGAATAGGCCTTCCTTTAACAGTTAATTCTTCTATCAATGTTTCTGGTAGTTCTATATTTTCACCCTTTATACTCATTTTATATCTGTCACCAAAAAGAGTAATTACAATAGTTTCCTCCTTAAAAAGATTTTTTAAAGTATCAAGAATCCTCTCTATTACATCATCAATTGTCATATCCTCTCCAAAAGTTTCTATTATTTCTGTAATTGTAGATAAAAACGTAGATTCCATTTTATAATCTGAAATTATTAGGTCTTTCCTTTGATTTTCTCTTTCTAAAAATTCAATTTTATCTGATAAATTGAATCCATAAATGATATCAATAACAATAATAAATGCAAGAATTATATTTAAAGAAATAATATAAAACTCTGAAGAAAAATGTATTTCTTGGAGGTATGAAATATTGGTGTAGAAAAGAAAAATAACTATAAATAAAAAAATTAAATTCCTTAAAAACCTCATAACTTAACTCTATTTTTCTTTTATCTGGCTAACTAAGGAAGAGAATTCTTCAGGATGATTAAAAGCAATATCTGCAAGAGATTTTCTATTTAAGTTTATACCAAGTTTTTTAAGCCCGTTTATAAATCTGTTATAAGAAATCCCATGTGATTTACATGCAGCAGAAATTCTAACAATCCATAATCTTCTGAAATCCCTTTTCTTTTTTCTTCTATGCATAAATGCATACGTCAAACCTTTTTCTGAAAATTCTTTTGCTCTTTTGAAAAGTTTTGACCTCCCCTGTCTATATCCTTTTGCTCTTTTCAAAACTTTTTTTCTTCTCTTTCTTGAACTTGGTGAATTTTTCGTTCTTGGCATTTTTTTCTCCTTTTTTAAATTTATCTACTATATGGTAATAATCTTTTAATTGTTCTTATATCGCCTTTATTTTTCAAAACTTGTGATTTTTTAATCCTTCTTTTTCTTTTAGAACTTTTTTTAGAAAGTAAATGACTTCCCCCTGCACCATAATGTAGTACTTTCCCTGTTTTTGTAATTTTAAATCTTTTGGCAACTGATTTTTTTGTTTTAAGTTTTCCCATTTTTATCTCCTTTCACATCTATCGGTATAAAAGTTACACTTAATCTTACGCCTTCAAATTTAGGTGCTCTATCAATTTTACCATACTCAGCAAGTTCTTTTATTAATCTTTCAAGTAATGCATATCCTCTCTCTTTATATAATATTTCTCTTCCCTTGTAAAAAACACTTACTTTTACTCTATGCCCTTCTTTTAAAAAATTCTCAATATGTTGTTTTTTAAATTTGTAATCATGTTCACTTGTTTCAGGAGTAAACCTTATTTCTTTTGTCTGTACAACTCTTTGTCTCCTTTTTATTTCTTTTTCTTTTTTCTTCTGTTCATATAAAAATCTTTTAAAATCCAGTATTCTACATACTGGTATAGAATTATCAGGTACTATTTCCACTAAATCAAGATTTTTCTCTTTAGCAATATTTAATGCATCTTTTATATCAAATATTCCTAATTGAGTTCCTTTTTCATCTATTACTCTTACTTTGGGACTTTTTATCTGATAATTTACTCTATACTTCCTTTCTTTACTTTCACGCCCGATGATATCTCCTTTTTTAACTTTTCATAAGTTTTTATTAAATCTATACACCACAAATAATATTTTAACCTTTTTTGTATAATTTGCAAATTTTAAAATCTTTCTATTTTCCCTAAGATAGTATACAATTTTATTAGAGAAATGAAAAATAAAATTCTTTTATTTTTTATAATTCAAAATCTTTTTTGTTTTTCTAAAGATCTTGTATTTATTAATAAAACTGAATTTTTACTTGATACTTTTTTTGAAATAAAAATTGAAAATTCAAAAAATTCTGAAAAATTTATTGAAGAAGGTTTTGAACTTGCTAAAAAACTTGAAGAAAAATTAAGTATTTTTAAAGAAAAAAGCGAAGTTTCTATGTTAAATAAAGAAAAAATTTTAAAAGTATCTCCTGAAGTTCTTGAAGTGATTAAAAAATCAATTTATATATCTAAAATTACAGAAGGAGCATTTGATATAACTTGTAAACCATTAATTGATTTATATAAGAAGAAAAGTAAAAAAGGCACATTACCAACTGAAAAAGAAATTAAAGAAACTATTAGAAAAATTGGTTGGGAAAAAATAAGAATTGATGGAGATAGGATAATACTTGATAAAGAAATGGAAATAGATCTTGGAGGCATTGCAAAGGGTTTCATTGTGGATAAAGTAAGTGAATTTCTTAAAAAATGTGGAATTAAAAATGGCCTTATAAATGCAGGTGGAGAAATTTATTGTTGGGGTTTAAATGAAAAAAAGAAAAAGTGGAAAATAGGTATAGAAAACCCTTTTGAAGAAGGAGGAATAATAGAAAGTTTTACTTTAACAGATAAAGGAATTGCAACCAGTGGAAATTATAAGAGATATTTAAAACTAAAGGATAAAAAGATAGGTCATATATTTAATCCCAAAACTGGTTTACCAGTAGAAGAAATTCCTGTGAGTGTTACAGTAATCGCTTCCAACTGTACGATAGCAGATGGACTGGCTACAGGTATTTTTGTACTTGGGATAGAAAAAGGTATAAATATTGTTGAGAATTTAGAAAATGTTGAATGTTTAATTATAGATAAAAATAAAAAAATTTATAAATCTTCAAAATTCCCATCCAATTTTTGATTTTTCATACATTTTCAAGATCAAAAAGACCCTTATACGTCTCTCTTTTTCTAATAAGAAAAAATTTTTTATCTTTTACAATCACTTCTGCTGGTCTTAATCTTAAATTATAATTTGAAGACATTGAAAAACCATAAGCACCTGCACTCATAATTGCTAAATAATCCCCTGGCTTTATATTTTCTGAAAACTCCCTCTCTTTTCCAAAATAATCACCTGTTTCACAAATAGGTCCCACTACATCAAACTTCTTTTTATCTCCTTTTTTTATTTTCAATGGATAAATCAAATGATAACTTCCATAAAAAGATGGTCTTATAAGGTCATTCATTCCTGCATCAACAATTATAAAATTTTTTAATTGTTTACATTTAACATAAAGAACTCTTGTAATTAAAACACCACTATTTCCAACAATAAATCTTCCTGGTTCAAGGATAATTGTCTTTAAGTCCATATATTTCAAAGATTCCTTAATTTTTTCACCAAATTTTTCTATAGGTTGAACTTTGTCTTCATATCTATAAGGAATCCCAAAACCACCTCCAATGTCAAGAATTTCTGGATTAAATCTGGTCTTATAACAAAATTCTTTTACCTTTTCAATTGCTTTTATATAAGGTGAAACTTCTTTTATCTGAGAACCAAGATGAAAATGTATCCCTTTTATTTTTACAAAATAAAATTTCCTTTTTAAAATCTCTTCAGCAATATCAAAGTCAATTCCAAACTTATTTTCCATTTTTGACGTTTTTATATAATGATGTGTTTCAACATCTATATCTAAATTCAATCTTAAATTAACATAAACCTCTCTTTTATATTTTTTCCCATATTTCTCAATAATATCAATTTCTTCTTCATTCTCAACATTAAAACAGTAAATATTCTTTTTAACAGCAAATTCTATTTCACTTTCTTTTTTTCCTACACCTGCAAAAACAATATCTGATGGAGAAAATCCAGCAAGTAAAACTTTCCTTATTTCACCTTCTGAAACAACATCTGCACCCAATCCATTTCTTTTTATTATCTTTAAAATATAAAGATTAGGATTTGATTTAACTGAAAAACATATTTTAATCGGTAGTCCTGAAAAAGCCTCTTTGATTTTTTTTATTTGAGAAATAAGAAAATTATAACTGTAAACATAAATTGGTGTTTCAAATTTTTCGGCGATTTTTTCCCCCTCTACTTCTTCAATATAGAAACTTCCTTTTCTAAAACTAAAATACGGTCCAAAAATTTCTTTAATTTTTTCTTCCATCCATCTATCTCCTTTTTAACATTTTCTGGAGAAGTCCCTCCTTCTGATAATTTTAAACTCACTGATTTTTCAAAACTCAAAATTTGAAAAACATCATCTTTAAAGAAAGGAGAAAAAGTTTTAAATTCTTCTAATGTTAAAGAAAAAAAGGATTTCTTTTTTTCAATACAATAATTTACAATATTTCCTACTATCTTATGAGCATTTCTAAAAGAGACACCCTTTTTAACAAGATATTCTGCTATGTCTGTAGATAAAGTATATGATGATATATTTTTTCTAATAGTTTCTATATTAAATGTTATACCTGGAATTATTTTTTTTAAAATTTCAATAGTGGTTTTAAGTATTTCAATTATTTCAAAAATAGGTTTTTTATCTTCTTGCATATCTCTATTATATGAAAGTGAAAGTCCTTTCATTAAAGTTAAAAGCCCTGTAAAAAGTCCAATAGAAGTTGAAGTTTTTCCTCTAATCAATTCAAAAACATCCGGATTTTTTTTATGTGGCATTAAACTTGAACCAGTACAAAATTTATCGGGTAAATTAATAAAGTTAATTTCATCCATGTTCCAAATTATAATATCCTGACTAAAAACAGAAAGATGTATTAAAGTTAGAATACAACAGAAAGCAGTTTCAATTAAAAAATCTCTATCTGAAACCGTATCTAAACTATTTCTTGAAACCTCATTGAAATTTAAAAGTTTTGCCATATATTTTCTATCTATTGGCAATGAAGTCCCTGCACAAGCACCCACCCCCAATGGAAGTATATTAATTCTTTTATAAACTTCTAAAAATCTTTCTTTATCTCTTTCAAGTTTTTCAATAAAAGCGTTAAAGTAATGGGAAATTAATATGACCTGACTTTGTTTTAAATGAGTATAAGCAGAAATAATTTCGCCGAAATAAGTTTGACTTTTATCAAGAAAAACAATTTGTAATTCTGTGATTTTTTTTAGCAAATCTATAATTTCATCTCTTAAATAAAGTTTTTCATCAAGAACAATCTGGTCATTTCTTGACCTTGCAGTATGTAATTTCTCGCCTGTTTTTCCTATAAGTTCAGTTAACCTTCTTTCTATTGCAGTATGAATATCTTCATCACTTGATAAAAATTTAAATTTATTTTCTATTATTTCTTTTTTAATCTTTTTTAAACCATTCAAAATTTCTTCTTTTTCTTTTTTAGTTATCAATCCAACTTTAAAAAGCATTTTCGCATGAACAATACTTCCTTCAATATCGTAAAAAGCAAGTTTTTTATCAATATCTATTGATTTTGTGTATTTTATAACATCATTATCTATTAATTCTTTAAATCTTCCTTCCCACATATATTTCATTTTCTACCTCTTGTTTTTTTATTTTATCAGAAGTATTATAATAAATCAAAGATAAGAAGGATAAAACTTATGGAAAAAGAACTTATAATTGTAGAATCTCCAACAAAGGCAAAGACAATAAGTGGAATACTTGGAAAGAAATATCATGTCTTTGCCACAATGGGACATATAAGAGATTTGCCTGAAGATGAGTTTGGTGTTGATATTGAAAATAATTTTTCACCAAAGTATGTTATTATTCCTGGTAAAAAAAAGATTGTAGAAAGATTAAAAAATCTTGCCAAAAATTCTACTACGATATATCTTGCTACTGATGAAGATAGAGAGGGTGAAGCTATAGCATGGCATACAACTTGTCTAATTAACAGAAAAATTGATGAAGTAAAAAGAGTGGCTTTTCATGAAATAATCCCTGAAACAGTAAAAGAGGCATTTAAAAATCCACGCCAAATTTCTCTTGAATTAGTAAATGCCCAACAAGCAAGAAGAATTTTAGATAGGATAGTTGGGTATAAAATAAGTCCAATACTTGGAAAACATCTTGAAATGGGTTTATCAGCAGGAAGAGTTCAATCTGTTGCCTTAAAATTAATAGTTGAGAGGGAAAAAGAAATAGAAAATTTTGTACCCGAAATTTACTGGGTTATAAAATGTGAAGTTGAAAAGGAAAATGAAAAAGTTATTTTTAATCTTATAAAAATTAGTGAAAAACCCGTTGAACAAGAAGAATTAAAAGATGAAAAGTACGTCGATGAAATAATAGAAAAATTGAAATTAGGGAATTTAAAAGTGTCTGAGAAGAAAGTGAAATTTAAAAATTTAACTCCTGTACCTCCATTTATTACAAGTACACTTCAGCAAGAAGCAATAAATATTTTAAATTTCTCTTCTTCAAAAACAATGTTCATTGCCCAACAACTTTATGAAGGTGTGGAAATTGAGGGGAAAAATATAGGTTTAATCACCTATATGAGAACTGATTCTCCCTCAGTAGCAAAACAAGCACAAAATCAAGCCTTGAAGTTTATAGGTGAAAATTTTGGTAAAAAATATGTTCCCGAAACACCAAATATTTATTACTCTAAATCAAAGGTCTCACAAGAAGCCCATGAAGCAATAAGACCTACTTCAGTATATAGAACTCCTGAAAAAATTAAAAAATATTTAAATCAAGACCAGTTTAAACTTTATGAACTTATCTGGAGAAGATTCCTTGCAAGTCAAATGAGTAGTGCAATTATCAAAAATATTAAAGTTTTTACCTTAAATGATATTTACTTATTTGAAACTGAGGGAAATTTTGTTATTTTTGATGGGTTTTTGAAATTATGGCCATTAAAAATTGAAAAAGGAAATCAAATCATAGAAAAGTTTGAAGAAAGAGAAACATTGAATGTAATTAAATATATAAAAGAAAAAAAACAAACACAGCCACCTCAAAGATATACAGAAAGTTCTCTTATTAAAACACTTGAAAAA
>JAOAEP010000024.1 GCA_026416755.1 bacterium
TTTTTTGCCTCTTCAAAATCCTGTTTATATTTTAGAAATAATTTTAGGTTTCGTTCTTTCTCCATAATATTTCCCCTTTCTAAAACCAGTTATCCAGAAGAAAACTAAAAAAAATAAAAAAACTATAATCTTTAAAAAAACATTTTTCAAAAAATATGAAAAAACTACACCTAATATAAAACCTAAAAGAGGATACCCATAAATAAAAATTGATAATTTTAAAATTAAATCTTCACTTATTTCTACCTCAACCAATTCCCCAACTTTTGCTTTTATTTCATTAATTGCTTCAATTTGATTCCCTCTATTTACGATTTTTTTACACAAATTACATCCTTTACATCTATCACTTTCTTCCATTTGAACAATTGCAATATCCTCTTTTAATTCAATTACCCTCCCTTTCTCTCTTATTCCTTCCATATCTTAATTCAGTTTTTTTACTTTTTATTTTCAATTATAATTTCTGCTGCTTTTTTTCCAGACAAAAACATTCCACCAAATACTGCTCCCATCCTTTCTGAACCAAAAAAAGCATTCGCAGCCATACCACAAACGATAAGCCCCGGATAAACCTCTTTTGTATTTTCAACAATTTCTCTTTCTCCCTTTTCTGCCCACATTGACCTTTCTCCTTTTACGCTTATACCACCAACTTTTTTCTCCACTACTTTACATATTTCACAATCATGGCCTGTAGCATCAACAACATATTTTGAAATTATGGCAAGTGGGTCAACATGAAATTTTGCAATTTGAGTACTTGTCCAGTTTATTACAACTCCATTCACTCTATTTTCCCTTATTACCACATCCTCAACACTTATTAAATTAAAAATTTTCACCCCTTCCCTAATTGTTCTATATGTAAGCCCTGAAATTGTTTCAATTGCATCAAGAACGTAATATTTTTCATACTTTTTATATTTTATTTTAAACTCCTTAATAATATCCATCGCTTCTTCTTGCACTATTATCCTATTAAACATCATTCCCCCACCAGGCATTCCACCACCAACTTTAAGATGTCTTTCAAAAATAACTGTTTTAATCCCATTTTTTCCGAGATAATAACCACATACAATACCACTTGGACCGGCACCAGCAATAACAACATCAACTTCTATATTTTTTAAAAAATCATTCAAATAACTCTTTATAATACCTTCTGTTATAATTTTTTCCATCCTTTCTCCTTTTTTAATAATATATAAATCCTTTTTTAAATTTATTCAATCTTTTCCTTTATCTTAACTATTATTAGTAAAATTGTCTTTTTATATCCATTCTAATTTTTTTATTTTATTTTTTCTAATTGCTAAATCTCATAAAATATTACTTTCTTTTTTTTCTCCTTTTCTTTCTGCCTTTCAATTAATTCTTCAAGAGTAATACTATTAAGAAATTTTTCAATCTCAGATTTAAGAAGGCACCATAAATCTCTAACAGCACAACTTTCACTTCTCTCACATATTTCTTTTTTTTCAACACATTCAACAGGAACTATTTTACCTTCAAGTATTTCTACTATTTCTTTTATTTTGATTTCAGATGGTTTCTTTAAAAATGTAAAACCACCTTTCATCCCTTTTACACTTTTTAAAATTCCTGCTTTCTTTAATGAAAGTAAAATATGTTCCAAATATCTATTAGAAATATTCTGTCTTTTGGAAATATCTTTCACTAAAACAAACTTATCTTTATAGTTTAATCCAATATCTACTAACGCCCTTAGTCCATACCTAGTTCTTGTTGAAAATTTCATTTTTTATCACTTTTCTTATATACTTAATAATATTTTAACGAAATTTATACTTTTGTCAACCCACGAGGTCCGACCTCGTATAAACACCTTCTTTGATAATATTTTTTAAAAACGTAGATAAAGTTGTTGTTTTTTTAATTTTATTTTTTAGAAATTTCTTTGGTTGACAAAGTAAAAAAGTGTGCAAAAATAAAATTCAAAAAGGAGGACAAATGAAAAAATTTATATTTTTACTTTTCATTCTAATCTCAATTGTTTCTCCTCAATCTAATTTCACTGATCCAATTTTTGATTTACAGAAAATTATGAATGAACCTCTGGATGTAAAAATAATAAAGAGTATAAAAAAAGAAAATATTGTTATTCAAGAAATTGAATTTACCTCTGAATTTTACCAGGAAAAACCAATAAGAATTTATGGAATTATAGCTTTCCCTGAAGATGCAAAAAATCTACCCGCAATTTTCTGGAGTATGCCAGGGATGGCACCAGCAAATATTGAATGGCCAGAATTCTTTGCAAAAAGAGGGTATGTGTGCATGTGCATTACTCTTCCTCATTCCACCTGGCAACCTTTCACAGCATTCAATACAAAGGACCCTAAAGACGGAAACTTAACACATTATGCAATAGCCCAAATGAGAGCAATTACTTACCTAACTACCATCCCTCAAGTTAACCCAGAAAAGATAGGTATCGGAGGGTCTTCTTATGGTGGTTTTTTTGCAACATTGATTGCAGGTGCAGACCCACGAATTAAGTGCGGGATGTCATTTTTTGCTGGAGGAAACTTGAGTTATGGTACAAATAGACCTGAATTTAATAAGATGGAATCGGAACAGGATGTTGAAATTTGGAATAAGACAATTGACCCTGCATTAAGATTGAAATTCAGAAAAGTTCCTTTTTTATGGGGTATTGCTGCTAACGACCACTGGGATTATTTACCGGCACTCATTAAAACATATGAAGATTCTATAGGTGAAAAAAGAATTGCTATTGTACCTATGTGGTCACATGCTTTTCCTGAAGAAATTGATGAACAACTTTTTTCCTGGTTTGATATTTATCTTAAGAAATCAAGGAAACCTTATAATGAAGTGTCAGATTTATCAATCGTAAAGAAGAAAGATAGGCTTTTTGCTAAATGGAGTTTTAGTGGAGAAAATAAAGTTAAAAAGGCAGAGTTAGTTGTAAGTTATGGGAAAGTTTCTCCATGGAAATACTGGACATGTCGTAATCATATTGTTTTCCCTGCAGAAGTGAAGGAGAATACTGCAATTGGCGAAATACCTGTGGTAGAACCATATATAGAAATGCTTGTCTATGGGAATATTATAGATGAAAACGATGTTTTGATATCAACTATTCCCGTGCATATAAAAGCGATAGATTATGGAATAAAAAAGGCAAATTGCAAAACTAAATTTAACCTTTTTCAATGGAAGATTTTTGACCATAAAACTGAAATAAATTTCAAAAGAATAGGTATTACAGGATTTATTTTTGACTATCATACCAAAAAAAATGGGATGCCATCCTTAAAAGTGGACCCATCTAAAACAAATCCTGTATCATTGCAACTTCATCATGTACCAGAACGCGCACATAAACTTAAGATGTGGGTTAAGGCAGAAAAACTGACCGAAATAAATATAAGTGTGAAAGCATTGGAATTACCTAATTCACACTATCCTATTGTAAGAATACTTAGAAAACAGACAAAAAATAATATGGTTCTACCAGTTTATTCAAAAACATTTACTGTTGATGGAAAATGGAAATTTATAGAGATTGATTGTCCATATATTAATGAAGACATTGAAGGATACGTTCTTTTAATTTCTTCCAGTCAGCATGTTCCATACTGGATAAACAGTATCATTTTTGAACCTGTGTGGAAAAAATAGGATTTGTGCGAGGTCCGACCTTGCATAATAAGAGCAGAAAGTAAGGGACTGAAACCCCTATGTTCCGAAAGGGACGGTGGATTTCAAGGAAAAGAGTTATAAAATTAACTTTAGGTCCTTTTCCTGCCCCGAATTTGAAATTCTTTGTTTTTCAATAGATTTTGAAATTTTATCACTTTTTGAATTTTTATTAAAATGCGACAACAGCAAATTTTTAGTCACACACTGGGCACACATTTTAATTGATCTTTGTCGCTCATTTTATTTAATATTAAAAATCAGAATAAATTGGAATTCAAAAGAAACAAAAAATTTAAAAAAACAAAAAGGAGGACAAAATGGTACTTAGAGATAGAAGATTTGAGTTTGAAAAAAGTCAGAATTTTTGGGAACAAATTTTAATTGAGAATAATGAATTAAAGGCAAAAGTAAAATACTATGAAAATCTTCTGGTTCAATGTAACAATTGGTGGGAACGAGTTGGCAAATTTATAGAAAATATAAACCTAAAACAAGAAAATGCTGATTTGAAAAATAAAATTAATTCTTTAAACAGCTATATCCAAAAACAGGAAAATTATATAAACCAATTGTTAAAATTAATAAATATAAAAGATCAGGAAATAGTAAAACTTAAAATAGAAAATCTATCCTTAACTATAATTAAATGGCAATATGAACTAACCAAAAATATCTTAGGAAAAAATATCTTAGGAAATGAACAAAAGCAAGATAAAAAAGATGAACTGCAGAAAACTGAAAAAAACATTACTCAAAATTTGCCAATTAATTTCAGTAATATTGAAAGAAACTGGTTAAATATTTTAAAAATTCCATTTAGAGCTGTAATTATAGGAAAATCAGGCAGTGGTAAATCTGCTCTTGGACATTATCTCCTTGAAATTTTCCATTATCACAAAGATGTTTATATTCTTGGATTTCCAATTAATAAAATTAAATTACTTCCAGATTACATTCACGTAATAGATTCATTTGATAAACTTCCTATGGATTCTATATGTCTTGTAGATGAAAGTTATTTGTTCTATTATTCAAGGAATTCAATGACAGATGATAAAAACAAAAAACTACTTGAAATACTTGGGCTATCAAGACAGAAAAATTGTTCTTTAATTTTTATTACTCAAAGTACTGGATTAATTGAAAGGAATATTTTAAGTTTGAGTGACTATATAATTATTAAAGAAATTAGTTTTACTCAGATAGAATTTGAAAGAAAAGAAATAAAACAGATATTGAAAAAAGCTTATGATAAATTTGAAAAAATAGTTGGAGATAAAAGAAGATATAGTTACGTAATATCTACAACAGGTGATTTTGAAAATTTAGTTGAAAATAATTTACCCACATATTGGAATGAGGAAATAAGTAAATCATATTCAGGTGGTTTTTTATCTGGAGTAAAAATAGGGAAAAAAATATCAAATGAAGAAAAGAGAGAATTTGCAAAACAATATAGAAACCGAGGATATTCATATAAACAAATAGCAAAAATTCTTGGTGTAAGTAAAACAACTATAATAAACTGGACAAAACACGGTAAATAATAGAGTCAAATAATATATATAAAATACCCTTTTTGACCTTAATTACCTGGGTAAAATTACCTATGTAAATTATATTTCTTTTTTAAATAGTATATGAAAGTTATAATTTTCTGAAACATATTTAAGTGAACAAATGTATTTTTTATCAATTTTATTTTTGAGGAAACAATATTTTTTCATAGAGATTATTTTTGAGGAATACTGTTATTTGACTATAACTTGGGAATTTTATATAATAAAAAAATTGAAAAGATAAAAAAATAAAAGAAATCTTATGAAAACGTTAAAATATCCGAATCAAATTAATAACAAATCTCTCCTTATAAAAGAAAAGGCAATAGATTATAAAATCCACCAAACAATAGTAAACAACAATTTAAAATCCATAAAAA
>JAOAEP010000168.1 GCA_026416755.1 bacterium
AGATACTTTTCCACCAAAAATTTTTGCTATAAGTTGCATCCCATAACATATACCCAAAATATAGAAATCACTTTTTAAAATTCTCACATCAAAATTTAATTCATCATTAGAGACATGTCCTGGCCCTCCAGATAAAATAATTACTTTTACACCCTTTACCTTCAATTCTTCTAATTTTGTTCGATGATGTAATATTTCACAATAAAATTTTAATTCTCTTATTCTTCTTGCAATAAGTTGTGTATATTGAGAACCAAAGTCAATTATGCCGATCATTTCATTCTTTCATTTTGTAGTATTCTTTTATAGGTCTTACATCAATTTCACTTTCCTTAAGTTTCTTTATGGCAAATAAAGTTGCTTTTGCTCCAGGGATAGTTGTAACAAGAGGGATATTCCTCTGAACTGCAATTGTTCTTATTGAAACTATATCTTTTTTTGGTTTTTTACCTGATGGAGTATTTATTATAAGTTGAATTTGTTTATTTTTAATATAATCAACAATATTGGGTCTTTCACCTTCATAAACTTTCGGAATTATATTTACTTTAAGTCCTTTTTCTCTCAAAAATTCACCAGTACCCTTTGTTGCATAAATATTAAAACCAATTTCTGTAAAACCTTTTGCAATTGGATATATCAAAGGTTTATCTTTATCCTTAACACTTATGAAAACATTACCTGATTTAGGTAAAATCTGACCTGCTGAAAGTTGACTCTTTGCGTAGGCCATTTCAAAACTTTCATCTATTCCTATTACTTCACCTGTAGAACGCATTTCAGGTCCTAAAACTGCATCAACATTACCAAATCTATTAAAAGGAAAAACTGACTCTTTCACTGCATAATAATTTAAATTTACTTCTTTTTCAAAACCAAGTTCTTTTAATTTTTTGCCTATCATTATTTTTGTTGCTAGTTTTGCTAATGGAACACCAATTACTTTGCTTACAAAAGGGATTGTTCTTGATGCTCTTGGATTTACTTCAAGCACATAAATCATATCATTTTTAACAGCATACTGAATATTTATAAGTCCAATTATATTTAAAGAGAAAGCAATTTTCTTAGTTGATTCTTTTATTTCCTCTATCAATTCTTTTTTTAAACTATACGGAGGTAAAACCATTGCACTATCTCCTGAATGAACTCCTGCCTCTTCTATATGTTCCATAATCCCACCAATTACACATAAATCTCCATCACATATCGCATCCACATCTACTTCAATAGCATCTTCAAGAAATTTATCTATTAATATTGGATGTTCAGGTGAAACCTCAGCTGCTTTTTCAATAAACTCTTTTAATGTCTCTTCATCATATACAATCTCCATTGCTCTTCCACCAAGAACATAAGAAGGTCTTACAAGAATTGGATAACCCAGATTTTCTGCTATCTTTTTTGCTTCTTCATAGGTAAAAGCGGTTCCATTTGGTGGTTGTGTAATTTTTAATTCTTTCAATAATCTACTAAATTTTTCTCTATCCTCTGCTATGTCAATTGCAATTGGGTCTGTACCAAGAATTTTAACACCCATATTTTTTAAAGGAATTGCTAATTTTAAAGGTGTTTGTCCCCCAAATTGTAAAATGACACCTATTGGTTTTTCTTTTTTTATTATATTCATTACATCTTCAAAAGTAAGAGGTTCAAAATAAAGTCTTGTTGATGTATCATAATCAGTGCTTACTGTTTCTGGATTACAGTTTATCATAATACTTTCATACCCTTCCTCTTTTAAAGCAAAAGATGCATGAACACAACAATAATCAAATTCTATACCTTGCCCTATTCTGTTCGGACCTCCACCAAGTATTACTACTCTCCTATTCATTTATTCCTTCCAGTTTTATAATTTCAGGATGCTCATAGGTTGAATAATAATAAGGTGTATACGCAATAAATTCTCCAGCACATGTATCTACACATTTATAATCTGCCTCTATTCCATATTTTTCTCTTAAATGTCTTATATCAATTTCATTTTTATTAACAAGTTTTCCTATTTGCTTATCTGAAAAACCAAGTTCTTTCGCTTTTTTCATTGTTTCATAATCAATTATTCCATCTTTAAATTTTTCGATTTCTTTTTCAAAATCAACTATTTCTTTTATATTTGAAAGAAACCATCTATCAATTTTACATAATTTATAGATTTCATCTATCGTTTTTCCTTCTTTAAATGCTTTTTTAATATAAAAAACTCTATAAGGATTTGGAATTCTTAAACCATCCTCTGTATCCCATTTTAAATTTATATCTTCAAGTCCTGAAAAATTTTCTTCCAAACTTCTTAATGCTTTCTGTAATGCTTCTTTAAATGTTCTACCAATTGCCATTACTTCACCGACTGACTTCATTGATGTAGTAAGATAAGGGAAAGAACCAGGAAATTTTTCAAAATTAAATTTTGGAATTTTTACAACACAATAATCAA
>JAOAEP010000172.1 GCA_026416755.1 bacterium
CTTTCAATGTTAATCACTGAATTTTTGACATAACCTCTTGCAATAAGAAATTTATAAAAATTTCTTATCCCTGATAATATTCTTATAACACTTGAGGCAGAATAATTTCTTTTTTTTAAAAAAATAAGAAAGGATGTAATATTTTCATAATCAAATTTATTTATATTAATCTTCTCTTTTTCAATAAAAATTTTAAATTTGTTAAGATCATTTTTGTAGGCAGAGGCGGTATTAGAAGAAAGATTTTTTTCTACAATTATATGGCTTAAAAATTTATCAACCATCTCGTCCAAATTCATTCACTCATCCTTTCTTTTACAAGTTTTTCAAATTCTTCTTCTGATATAATTTTTATCCCAAGAGCCCGTCCTTTCTCAAGTTTTGAACCAGGTTCACTTCCACATATTATATAATCTGTATTTTTTGAAACAGAATTAGTTACCTTCCCTCCAAGTTTTTTTATATAATTTTGAATTTCATTTCTTGAATAATTTTTTAATGTGCCAGTTATAACAAAAGTTAAACCAGCAAGGATTTCTTTCTTTTCTTCAATTTTTTCTCTCTCCATTTTTACGCCTGCTTTTCTTAATTTTTCTATAACTTTTAAATTTTCTTCATTTGAGAAAAAATCTTTTATACTTTCTGCCATTATTGGACCTATTTCAGGAATAGAAGATAATTTCTCTAAAGATGCCTTTTTTATCTCATCAATTGAAGTAAATTCATCTGCAAGAATTTCACTTGCATGAATTCCAATATGTCTTATACCAAGAGCATATATAAGATTTGCAAAGGGTCTTGTCTTGCTTTTTTCAATTGCTTCAAGTAAATTTCTAACTGATTTATCACCCATTCTTTCAAGTTTTATCAAATCTTCATATTTAAGGTAATAAATATCGCCATAGTCAGAAAGTAATTTATTATCAACAAAGATATTAACCCATTTTTCTCCTAATCCTTCTATATCCATTGCATCTCTTGAAGCAAAATGAATAATTCTTTCTTTTACTTGAGCAGGACATCTTATATTAGGACATCTTATTGCCACTTCCTCTCTATCTTTTACAACCTTACTTCCACAAACAGGACATTCAGTAGGAATTTGAATATCTTTTTCATTACCTTTTCTTACTTCAGGAATAACCTTAACTACTTTAGGTATGATCTCGCCACTTTTTTCAACAAAAACTCTATCCCCTATCTTGACTCCAAGCCGCTTAATTTCGTCAAAATTATGTAGTGTTGCTCTTGAAACAGTAGTTCCACTCACTAAAACAGGCTCAAGAATTGCCACAGGGGTTAAAGTTCCTGTTCTACCTACTTGAACTATAACATCTTTTACAATAGTTGAAACTTGCTCTGCTGGAAATTTATATGCAACAGCCCATCTTGGACTTTTAGTAGTAGTTCCAAGATTTTTTTGTAGATCTAAAGAATTAACTTTTATTACCATCCCATCTATATTATATGGTAAAGAAAATCTTTTATCCTGCCATTCATTACAATATTCAATAACCTCTTTGATATTTTTACAATGTTTTCTATATGGACTTACAGGAAAACCAATATTCTTAAGAAATTCTAAAACTTCCCAGTGGGTCTTTGGGCCATTATTTAAAAAACCTTGATAAATAAATATTTGGAGATTCCTTTGGGCAACAAGTTTAGGGTCAAGAAGCTTTAATGAACCAGCAGTTGCATTTCTTGGGTTTGCAAAAAGCACTTCTCCCTTTTCCTTTCTTTCTTTGTTTAGTTTTTCAAAATCATCTTTCCTCATATAAACTTCTCCCCTAACTTCTATTGGTTCTTTGTATTTAATCTTCAAAGGGAGTGTCTTTATTGTTCTTAAATTTTCAGTTATATCATCTCCTCTAAAACCATCTCCTCTAGTTACGCCAAGAAAAAACTCTCCATTTTTGTAATGTAAAGAAACCGCAACACCATCATATTTAAGTTCCACAACATAGTCAACATCTCTCACATCAACCATTCTCTTTATTTTCGCATCAAATTCTATAAGTTCTTCATCTGAATAAGTATTATCCATACTTAGCATTGGAATTTTATGTTCAACCGTTTTAAATTCCTCAAGAGGTTTTCCCCCTACTTTTTGAGTTGGTGAATCTGGTAATTTATATTGGGGAAACTTTTCTTCAAGTTCCAAGAGTTCTTTATATAACTGGTCATATTCATAATCACTTATTACAGGATTATTTTCTACATAGTACATGTAGTTATAATAATTTATTAATTTCACAAGTTCTTCTATTCTTTCTTTAGGAGTTTTAATCATAATTACCTCCTACTATTTATATAAATAATGTAATTTTCTAAAAATTTCAATTTTCTCTTTATCGCCAATCTTAGCTTTATCAACTATATTCTTTAAAAATATTATTGTTTTATCAAAATTCTTTTTATCTACAGGATAAGGATACCCATCTTTTCCTCCAAAAGCAAAAGAAAATTTTGCAGGATCATCAAACCAAATACAATCTCCATAAACAATTTCAGAAATTAAACATAGTGCTCTTAAGGTTTTAATTCCAACCCCTTCTGTCATTATAATATCAACAAATGATTTTATTTGTTTTTCTTTTAATTTATATAGATTAAGGTATAATCTCTGGTTATCAAATTTTGTTTTTACATAATGATGAGAAGGAAATTTAATTTTTCTCTCTATTTTTAAATTGAAAATATTATCTTCATTGTTATTTAATAGTTTCATTATATTATCAAGTTTTTCAATATTTAAATATTCAACTAAATTACTTTGCAATTTTTCACTTTTCTCGTCAACCAAATTTAATATTAAATCTTCTTTTTTTTGTGAAATAATTCCTGTATGAGGTTCTATGACAAAATTTTCATCTTTTGAATTAGTTAATTTATTAAACCAATGATATCTTCTTGCATATTTATTCTCTAAGTTCATACCTTGCTGGATAACTACCCAATTTCCTTTTACATCTACAAAAATATTATGATGATAAAGTTGATAACCATCTTGAATACAATTATTATCTACTTTTGCAGTAAATTTTGATAAATATATCAATTGCTCCTTTTTCTCAATATACTTACATCTCTTAATCTCATCAGGTGTTTCAATACCCTTTTTACCTTTACCTCCAAAGATAAAAACTCCATATTCTGGATTTTTATTAAAAACTTCTTTCAATGCGTAACATACTGTAGTAGTAACTCCTGATGAGTGCCAATCAAAACCAGAAATACAACCAAGAATTTGGAAATATAAAGGGTCTGAAAGACGTAATAGAAATTCTTCAGTTCCAAATTCCATAATTATTAATCTTCCAATTTCAAAAAGTATTTTCTTCTGCCTTTCAAAAAGGTATTTAGGTGCTGAACCATAATGTAAAGGTAAGTCAGCAATATTTCTTTTCATTTTTTAAAAATTTTCATATATATTTATAGTTTAAAATTTAATAAAAAAAATGTAAAATAAAAAAATGGAAGAATTGTTAAATGTATATAGCGAAATTGAAAAAATTACTGTATCAGAAGTTAAGGAAAAAAATGGTATTAAAGAGGTTATATTAACTACACAAAAAAGGAAAGCATTTACTCTATATATTCCTCAAAATTCTAATTCAGTTATCATCATATTACCGGGAGCAGGTTTTAAAGAAAAATCAGAAAAACTAATTTTGAAAAACTTCAATTATATTTTAAAGAATAATATTGGAATATGTATATTTAATTTAAACAATGGGTTTTTTTTGAAAGGAGATACTGCTTTTTTTAATTTTTTTAGAGAGAAAATTAGTGAAATTAGAGGAGTGGTTGAATATATTAAAGAAAAAATGAAAATTGAAAATATAAATCTTTTGGGAATTAGTTTTGGTGGAGTTATTGGTTTTATTGCTTCTGCTATTGAAGATGAAATAAAAAAATCGATTTTTATTGTTTCTGGCGTAGATATTGAACTTTTGATATGGCGGAGTTTACTTCGCTTTAAAATAAAAAAGGATTGTAGTAGAAAAGTATGTAAAAGAATGCATATAATATATAAAAAACTTATAAAAAACAATCTATATAATGAAATTTTAAATTTACCTAGAAAATGCTTTCTTTATGACCCTTTAACTTATCTTAAAAAACTAGAAGATAAAAAAATTTTAATGATAAATGGACTTTTTGATGTGATTGTTCCTTTTTATTGTGCTGTTGAGGTTAGAAAAAGAATTAAAAATGTAAAAATTATATGGTATCCTATAACTCATTTCACCTTTGGTTTATTTCATTTTTTTATTAAAAAAAGAATTTTAAACTTTTTGAAAAAATGAAATTTTATGTGGGAATTGATATAACAGAAATTGAAAAGTTTGAAAAAGCATATAGAAAATATAAAGAAAATCTTTTAAAAAAAATCTTTTCAAACTATGAAATTGAAGCATTAAAAGGAGATGTCTTAAAAATGTGTATATCCTTTTCTTTTAAAGAATCTATTTGGAAAGCACTACCAGAAAAAATGCAGAAAAAACTAATTTTTAATAAAATAAAAATTGGATGGAAAAATGGAAAACCATTTTTATTGGAAGAAATCGAAAATTATAATTATTTACTTTCTTACTCAATCACTAATAAATATGTTATTACATTGAGTTTATTATTTAAATTATGAAT
>JAOAEP010000176.1 GCA_026416755.1 bacterium
TGCCTCATATGCAAGAGGCAAGGAAGCAGAAGAACTAGCAATGGTTCTTGGAGAAGCAGCATTAACTGATTCAGATATTGCACATTTAAAATTTTCAAGAAAATTTGAAGAAGAATTTATAAACCAATCACTTGATGAAAACAGAGACATTGAAAAAACTCTTGACCTTGGATGGAAACTTATAAAAATGTTACCAAAATCAGAAATAAAGAGAATTCCCCCACACATTATGGAAAAATACTGGAGGGAGTAAGATGCAAATTAAGATCAATCCTACAAGAATGGAATTGTTAAAATTAAAAAAAAGAATATCTATTGCAAAAAGAGGTCATAAACTTCTAAAAGATAAAGAAGAACAACTTTTAATTGAGTTCAGAAAACTTATTAATATTGTAAAAAAAGAAAGAGAATTTGTTGAAAAGGAATTTATTGGGTTTTGTGAGAAAGTTTTAGTTTTAAGAAGTTCAATTAGTGATATAGAATGGAAATCATTAATGAAAGTTTCATCAATTGAAATTAATTATACTTTGAATAAAAAGAGGATATTTAATATTCCTGTAAATGAAATAAAAACTGAAATAACTGGAAGTTTTATATTTAATTATTTTTTATCACCTTTTCAGAATTACCTAATTAAAGAAGGTATGAGAATTTTAAAAATGTTATTCAATTTATATGAACTTGAAAATAAGTTAATAAGTTTTGCAGAAGAAATTGAAAGAACAAGGAGAAGGGTAAATGCTCTTGAATATGTATTAATACCAAACATTGAGAATGCAATAAAATTTATTCAACTTAAACTTGAGGAATATGAAAGAACTGCTTTAACTACTCTAAAACATTTAAAACTTATTGAAAGTTAATTTTTATGATGTCTGCCCTTTATCATCTTCTACTTTATATTCAGCATCTACAACCTTTTCATCTTTGGACTTTTCTTCTGTTTGTTTTTGTCCTTGAGAACTTTGAGATTGTTGTGTCTGTTGATACAAAATCTGTGCAAGTTTATGAGAAGCAATTTCAAGTTCTTCAATTCCTTTTCTAATCTGGTCTGCTGTTTTTGTTTCTGATTGAATTATTTTCTGTAAATTATTAATCTTTTCTTCTATCTCTCTCTTTTCATTATCACTCAATTTATTACCATGTTCTTTCAATGTCTTATTAACAGTATATATCAAAGAATCAGCCTGATTTGAAAGTTCAGCTATTTCTCTCAATTTTTTATCTTGTTCTGCATACATCTCTGCTTCTTTTACCATTCTCTCAATTTCCTCCTGTGATAACTTTTTTGAACCAGTTATTCTTATAGATTGTTCTTTACCTGTTCCAAGGTCTTTTGCAGAAACATGTAGAATTCCATTAGCATCAATATCAAAAGTCACCTCAATTTGAGGGACCCCTCTTGGAGCTGGAGGAATACCATCCAGATGAAATCTACCTAAAGAAAGATTATCTTTTGCCATAGGTCTTTCACCTTGTAAAACATTTATCTCAACAGATGTTTGATTATCAGTAGCAGTTGTAAATATTTGACTTCTCTTTACAGGAATTGTTGTATTTCTTTCAATTATTTTTGTAAAAACGCCCCCTAATGTTTCAACTCCGAGAGAAAGAGGAGTAACATCAAGTAATAAAATATCCTTATCTCTCATTTCTCCTGCAAGGATTGCTCCTTGAATTGCGGCGCCTATTGAAACGCATTCCATAGGGTCAACTCCTCTTTCTGGCTGAATTCCAATATACTCCTGAATAAACTTTTGAACAATTGGCATCCTTGTAGGTCCTCCAACAAGGATTACCTTATTTATATCAGACCTTTTAAGTTTAGCATCTTCAATAGCTCTCTCTACAGGACCTTTACACCTTTCAATAATAGGAGAAACAAGTTCTTCTAATTTTGCTCTATTTATTTTCATTATTAAATGTTTTGGACCTGTCTGGTCAGCAGTTATAAATGGTAAATTTATTTCTGTTTCTACAACAGAAGATAATTCTATTTTTGCTTTCTCGGCTGCCTCTTTTAATCTCATCATAGCCATCTTATCATTTCTTAAATCAATTCCTGTTTCTCTTCTAAAGTTCTCAACTATATATTCAATTAAAGCATTATCCATATCAGTCCCACCAAGTTGAGTATCTCCACTTGTTGAAAGAACTTTAAAAACTCCTCCCATCATTTCCATTATAGTTACATCAAGAGTTCCTGCACCAAAATCAAAAACGAGTATTTTTAATTCTTCTTTTAATTTATCAAGTCCATAGGCAAGTGAAGCAGCAGTAGGTTCATTTATTAAACGTACCACTTCAAGACCAGCAATAGTACCTGCATCCTTTGTTGCCTGTCTTTGATTATCGTTAAAATATGCTGGAACTGTAATAACTGCCTTTTTTATAGGATAACCAAGAAATTGCTCAGCATCTCTTTTTATCTTCTGTAAAATAAAAGAAGAGATTTGTTCAGGAGTATATGTTTTTCCATAAATATTGTACTTATAATCTGTTCCCATCTTTCTTTTTACAGCAAAAACAGTTCCTTCTGGATTAACTGCTGCTTGTCTTCTGGCTGGCTCACCAACAAGAACTTGTCCATCTTTAGTAAAAGCAACATAAGAAGGGAATGCTTTACCTCCAACTATTGTAGTACCTTCTGCACTTGGGATAATAACAGGTTTATCCCCTTCCATTATTGCTGCAGAAGAGTTACTTGTTCCAAGGTCAATCCCTATAATTTTTTCTGCCATTTTCCTCCTCCTTTTTTCTTTTTTAATTTAGATGTAGGGGAAATTAAAAAGTTTCAATTTTTATTGGGCGGTGCAGGACTTGAACCTGCGACCCCTACCTTGTAAGGGTAGTGCTCTAACCACTGAGCTAACCGCCCAAAAAGTAAATTTGACCTTTATTTTACATCAATTTGGTTATTTTGTAAAATTTTATTGACAAAAAAACAAAATGTGTTTTAATTTTATATGTTTTTATTAAAAAACAGAAAAGGAGGGAAAAATGGCAAATGATTTGTTAAATGGAATTAAGGAAAGTGTGATTAAAGGGGATATGAAGAAGACAGAAGAGTTAGTTGATAAAGCTATTAAAGGAAATTTGCCCATAGAAAAAATACTAAATGAAGGTTTGATAGCCGGTATGATGGTTGTAGGTGAAAAATTTAAAAACAATGAATTTTATGTTCCGGAAGTTTTAATTGCAGCAAGGGCGATGAACAAAGGGATGAGTTTACTTGAACCATTAATTGTGCAAGCGGGAATAAAACCAATTGCTAAACTTGCAATAGGAACTGTCAAAGGAGATTTACATGATATAGGGAAAAATTTAGTTGTTATGATGTGTAAAGGAGCGGGCTTTGAAGTAATAGACCTTGGAATAGATGTGCCTCCTGAAAAATTTGTTGAAGTGGCAAAATCAGGCGTACAGGTAATAGGAATGAGTGCACTTTTAACAACAACAATGGTTCAGATGAAAGAAACAATTGATGTTTTGAAAAAAGAAGGTGTAAGAGATAAAGTAAAAATAATCATAGGAGGAGCACCTGTAACACAAGAATTTGCAGATGAGATAGGTGCTGATGGCTATGCTCCTGATGCTGCAAGTGCTGTGGATAAAGTGAAAGAACTCCTTGGTTTATAATGTGAACAAATTTTTTTATCTAATTTTAAGTTATTTAACTGGTTCAATACCATTTGGGTATTTAATTTGTAAATTAATAAAAAAGATTGATATTCGACAATATGGAAGTGGGAACATTGGTGCTACCAATGTTTACAGAGTTTGTGGGTGGAAACTTGGAATCCTTGTCTTAATTTTTGATATTCTTAAAGGATTTATTCCTGTTTTTGTTGGTAAAATTTGTAAGTTCTCCAATCCTATTATATTTGGTGGAGGAATTTTATCTATTTTGGGTCATTCCTTTTCTTTATTTCTGAAAGGGAAAGGTGGGAAAGGAGTTGCTACAAGTTTTGGTGTTATTATTGGTCTTTTACCCATTCCTGCTTTGTTATCTTTTCTTACATGGATAATAGTTGTTTTTTTAACAAAATATGTTTCGCTTGGATCAATAGCAGGTGCCTTCTTTTTGCCATTTTTTACATTTTTTTATACAAAAGACCCTTTTCTTTTATGGATAAGTATCTTCATATTTATTTTAATTGTTTACACTCATAGAAAAAATATAAACCGGTTTTTTAACAAAAAAGAAAATAAAATTATTCTGCCATGGGAGAAAAAATAGGAATAATTGGGAGTGGTGGATGGGGAATTGCCCTTGCTATTTTACTTAATAAATTAAACCATAAAATATATCTTTGGGAACCATTTAAAGAAAATTTTAAAATTTTATCAAAATTAAGAGAAAACATTACATACTTTAAAGGAGTAAAGATACCTAAAGAGGTAGAAATAACCAATTCGTTAGAGGAAGTATTTAATAATGTGGGAATTTTAATAATTGTTGTTAGGTCCTCCTTTTTTAGAAAAACAATTAAAAAAATTAAGGAATTTTATAAAAATCAGGTTATTATAATTGGAACAAAAGGTCTTGAATTTAATACAGGTAAAAGGATGTCAGAAATATTCAGTGAATACATTAAGACAAATAATTTTGCTGTTTTATCAGGACCAACGATTGCTAAAGAAGTAGTAAAAGGATTTCCAACTGCTGCAGTGATTGCTTCAAGTAATACAAATATTTCAGAATATTTTCAAAAAATAATAAGTTGTGAAAATTTTAGAATTTATACAAGTAGAGATATAATTGGAGTAGAAATTGGTGGTTCTTTTAAAAATATAATTGCAATTGGTGCAGGAATAATTGATGGATTGAAACTTGGAATGAATACGAAAGCAGCATATCTTACAAGGGGTTTAAACGAAATGATAAAAATAGGAACCTTTCTTGGTGGTGAAGAAAAAACATTTAGAGGACTTTCTGGACTTGGTGATTTAATAACAACGTCTTTTTCAAAATATAGTAGAAATAGGTCTTTTGGAGAGGGGATAGTAAAAATTGGGAAAGAAAAATATTTAAAAGAAGCAAAGATGGTTATCGAAGGTATCCCCACAACAAATGCATTTTATAATTTAGCAAAAAAAAATAATATTGAACTTCCTATAACAGAGGCGATTTATAGAATTATTTATAGAAATAGTGATATTAGAAATGAAATAAAGAAATTAATGGTCAGAGAATTAAAAAAAGAATAAAAAAATGAAGGAGAAATTTTATTATATTAAAGATGTTTCTAAGTTAATTGACATCCCTTCTCATATTTTAAGGTATTGGGAAAAGGAATTAAATATTAAAATAATGAGAGATAAGAAAGGAAATAGAATTTATACTGAAAAAGACGTTGAATTTTTTAAAGAAATAAAATCATTGATTTATAAAGAAGGTTTTAAAATTAAAGGGGTAAAGAAAAAACTGAAGGAAAAAAAGTTGGAAAGAAAAAAAGAATATGTTAAATTATTAAATAAAATTTTGAAAAAATTGAGAGAAATAAAAAAATGTTTACAATAGGTGTTCTTGCGTCGGGAAAAGGGACAAATTTACAAGCAATTATTAATTATATAAAAGAAGAAAATATACCTATTAAAATTGGTATTGTAATTAGTGATAATCCTAATTCAATGGCTTTGGAAAGGGCAAAAAAGGAAGGAATAAAAACAATCTGTATACCATCTTATAGATACAAAACTATTCTTGGGGATGACATAGAAAAAGAATATGTAAAAGTTTTAAAAGAAAACAATGTTGACCTTGTGTGTCTGGCTGGTTTTATGAGAGTTCTTAAAAAAACATTTATAAAAAGTTTCCCTAATAAAATTATAAATATACACCCCTCTCTTCTTCCTGCATTCCCTGGACTTGAAGCATGGAAACAAGCCCTTGAATATGGAGTAAAATTTACAGGGTGTACAGTCCATTTTGTGGATGAAGGAGTTGATACAGGGCCTATAATACTCCAAGCAGTTGTTCCTATCCTGCCTGATGATACACCTGAAACATTACATAAAAGGATCCAGGAGAAAGAACATATTATTTATCCGCTTGCAATAAGATTGATTTCTGAAGGAAAAGTTAGTATTGTAGGGAGAAAAGTATATATAAAATGAAAAAAAAAGGGAATGCGATAATAAGAAAAAGCAAGATAAAAGATGTATTACAAATAAGACAAATAGTAAATAAATTTGCTGATGAAGGAAAGATGCTTCCTTTATCTTTAAATCAAATATATGAAAGATTAAGAGATTTTTCAGTAGTAGAGAAAGACGGGAAAATTATCGGGTGTGGTGCTTTAAAAATTATATGGAAAGACCTTGCTGAGATAAGATCAATTGCTATAAAAAGGAATTTTCAAAAAAAAGGATATGGGAAAAAATTAGTTGAATCATTGTTGAAAGAAGCCGAAGAACTTGAAATAAAAAGGGTTTTTGTCCTTACATATAAACCAGATTTCTTTATGAAATTTGGATTTGAAAAAATTTCAAAACAAAAATTGCCTCATAAAATATGGGTTGACTGCATAAACTGTCCTAAGTTCCCAAGATGTGATGAAATTCCTATGATGAAAATAATAAAAAAATGAAGAAAGTCCTTTTAATAATTTTACTTTTCTCT
>JAOAEP010000004.1 GCA_026416755.1 bacterium
GCACCAAATGGGAATATTTTTGTGACCACTCCATCCGATACTTTTCCGATTTCAGGTTCTTCTGCTATTTTATTAAGTTCACTGGCTGCTTTTTTACATGCTTCTATATCATTTGAATATATCCTTATTTCCCCATCTTCAAGAATATCTATTTTTACACCTGTATCATCTATTATTTTTTTTATCGTTTTCCCTCCTGTGCCTATTACAAGCCCAACTTTTTCAGGATTGATTTTTATAGTCAAAATTTTAGGAGCGTAAGGAGAAAGAGAACTTTTGGGAACTGATATGGTAATATTCATTTTATCTATTATTTCATTTCTCGCTTCCTTTGATTGATAAATTGCTTCTTCTAATATATCCAAAGAGATATCTGTGATTTTAACATCCATCTGAACTCCTGTTATCCCATCTTTTGTTCCAGCAATTTTAAAATCCATATCTCCATAATGATCTTCTTCTCCTGCAATGTCTGTAAGAAGAACATAATTATCTTCATTTTTTATTAACCCAACAGAAACACCCCCAACATGTTTTTCAATTGGAACACCAGCATCCATCAAAGATAAACTGCCTGCACAAACAGTGGCCATAGAGGATGAACCATTTGATTCCAAAATATTTGCTACTATTCTAATTGTGTAAGGGAAAAATTTTTCATCAGGGATTAAAGGTAGAAGTGACCTTTCTGCTAAATTCCCGTGTCCAATTTCTCTCCTTGAAGGTGCTTTAAGTTGCGATATTTCTCCAACTGAAAATGGCGGAAAGTTATAATGGACCATAAATCTTTTTGTTGTTTCTTCATAAAGACCATCAATAATTTGCTGATCCATACTTGTCCCTAAAGTAACAGATGCAAGACATTGTGTTTGCCCTCTTGTAAATAAAGCAGAACCATGTGTTCTCGGTAATAGCCCTATTTTACATTCAATTGGTCTTATTTCCTTCAAATTTCTTCCATCAAGTCGCTTCTTTGAACTTAAAATTAAGTTTCTTATTTCATTCTCAAATATAATATTGTAAATTTTTTCAATTTCCTTCTTTTTTCCTTCTTCAAATTGAGATAAAAAATTTTCTTTTATTTGTTTATAAAATTCTTTTCTTTTTTGTTTTTCTGGAAAATTATAGGCGTTTGATATTTGTCTTTTAATATAATCTAAACTAATATCTGCCATTTCTTTTTGAATTTCAAATTCTACTTTTTCTTTATCAACACTAACAATTTCTTCTAAAACATAAGTTATTTTTTTTATTTCATTCCATCCAAATTCTAATGCATTCAAAAAATCTTGCTCTGAAATTTCTTTCGCCATTCCTTCAAGCATTATTATGGAATTTTTTGTTCCAGAAATAACTAAATTCAAATCACTATCCTGAAAATCAGAAATTGAAGGATTTATTAAAAATTTTCCATCTTTTCTTGCTACTCTCACACAAGCAACAGGTGTTGAAAAAGGGATTGATGAAGATAGTAATGATACAGAAGCACCAATTACAGAAAGTATATCTGGTTCATTTTCCTGATCTGCTGAAAGAACTAATGAGATTATTTGAACCTCTTTATAAAAATGTTCAGGGAAAAGAGGTCTTATTGATCTATCAACTAACCTACTTATAAGAACTTCTCTTTCTGAAGGTTTACCTTCTCTTTTAAAAAATCCTCCAGGTATTTTCCCAGCAGCAGAGGTTTGTTCTCTATAATCACAAATTAATGGAAAAAAATCTACATCTTCTTTTATTTCTTCACTTTCAACTGCTGTGACAAGAACAATTGTATCACCACATTTAACAAGAGCAGAACCATTACTTTGTTTGGCAATAGAATTTATTTCAATTTCTATATTTTTTTCTCCAGAGGAGATAGTTATTTTTTTCATTTTCTCAAATTCAATTCATTTAATATTCTTAAATATCGTTCAGGGTCGGTTTGTTGTAAGTATCTTAAAAGTTTCCTTCTCTTGCCAATCAATTTTAAAAATCCTCTTCTAGAATTGAAATCTTTCTTATGTTTTTTAAAATGTTCATTTAATGCTTCTATTCTTTTTGTAAAAATGGCTATTTGCACCTCTGGAGACCCTGTATCTTTTTCATGTCTTCCAAATTTTTTCATTATTTCTTTTTTTATTTCACTTTCAAGCATTCTTTTCTCCTTTTTATTTTTATTATGTAAAATTATACGATGGAAAAATATCTTTGTCAATTTGATAAATAAATGATAAATTATTTCTATTATAATTAGAAAAATAGAGGGCAGAAATGGAAATTATTACAAGGTTAAGGGGAATTAAAGACATTTTACCAGATGAAATTGAAAAATGGAAAAAAATTGAACAAACATTCATTGAAATAAGTGAATTATTTGGATTTAAAGAGATAAGAATACCTATCATAGAAAATAAATTTATCTTTGTAAAAGGGATTGGAACAAATACTGATATAGTTATGAAAGAAATGTATGAATTTAAAGATAAAAAGGGAAGAGAAATTGCATTAAGACCAGAAGGAACCGCTTCTGTTGTAAGAGCATTTATTGAAAATAAAATGTATATGAAACAAAAAATCACAAAACTTTATTACTATGGTCCAATGTTTAGATATGATAGACCTCAAAAAGGAAGATATAGACAATTTTATCAATTTGGAGTGGAAATTTTTGGAGGTAAAAGTCCTTATTTTGATGCAGAATTAATAAATCTTTTAAATATTGCATTTGATAAATTGGGAATTAGAGAAATAATTTTTCTTCTTAATTCTCTTGGATGTGAAAATTGTAAAGACAATTATATTAAAAAAATAAAAGGTCACTTGGAAAGTAATATAAACAAATTTTGTAATGATTGCAAAGTAAGAATAGAGAAAAATCCTTTAAGGATTTTTGATTGTAAAAATATATCTTGTAAGAAAACAGTAGAAAAACTACCTTCTATTATTGATTTTCTTTGTAATGAATGTAAGGAACATTTTGAAAAGTTTATTAAATTAATAGAAAAGTTTGGTATAGAATATAAAATAGATCCAAAACTCGTAAGAGGTATTGACTACTATACAAGGACTGTTTTTGAAGTAAATTTTAAAAATGATGAAATTGCAATAGCAGGCGGTGGAAGATATGATAATCTTGTTAGAGATATGTCTGGTCCTGATATTCCTGCAGTTGGATTTGCTGTAGGTATTGATAGAATTGTTCCTCTAATCTGTGATGATAAAATGATTAAAAATGATGTTGTTTTTCTTGTACTTCTTGGAGAAAATGCAAGAAAGAAAAGTTTTGAGATAATGAAAAATCTAATTGAAAATAAAATAAAATTTGAGACAGATTATGAAGATAGGTCTTTAAGTGAATATTTAAGAGTTGTCAATAAAACAGGTATTAGATGGTGTATGATTTTAGGAGATAATGAAATTGAAAAAGGAGTTGTAATTTTAAAAGATATGCAAACAGGAAAACAGGAATTAATAGAAAATAATGAAATTGTGAATAAAATTAAAGAGAGGATAAAATGTTAAGAACATATACATGTGGGGAATTGAATAAAAATAATATCGGAGAAAAAGTGAAATTGTGTGGATGGGTTCATTCAATTAGAGATCACGGAAACTTAAAGTTTATTGACCTTAGAGATAGATATGGTATTACTCAAATAGTTTGTTCACCTAATGATGTTGGAGATGAAATATGGAAAGGTTTAGAGAAAATTAAAAATGAATTTGTTATTGTTATTGAAGGCATAGTAGTTGCAAGACCTAAAGAAACTATTAATGATAAAATAAGTACTGGAGAAATTGAGGTTAAAATGGAAAGTTTTGAGGTTTTAAGTGAAAGTAAAAATTTGCCTTTTGAAATAGGAGAGAAAGAAAAAGTGAACGAAAGTTTAAGACTTAAATATAGGTATCTTGACTTAAGACAGCCTGATTTTCAAAAAAATTTAATTAAAAGGTCAGAATTTGTATTTAATATAAGAGAATTTTTGAAAAAAGAAAATTTTGTTGAAGTAGAAACCCCAATTTTAACAAAAAATACTCCCGAAGGTGCTAGAGATTTTATTGTTCCTTCAAGATTAAATCCAGGGAAATTCTATGCTCTACCACAATCCCCACAACTTTTTAAACAGATTTTAATGATAGGAGGATTGGACAGATATTATCAAATAGCAAAGTGTTTTAGAGATGAAGATTTAAGAGCAGATAGGCAACCTGAATTTACCCAGATAGATATAGAGATGTCTTTTATAGAAGAAAATGATATTATTTGTTTGGTTGAAAACTTATTGAAATATGCAATAGAAAAAACTTTTGAAATAAAAGTAGATATCCCTTTTAAAAGAATTTCTTATGATGAATCTATTGAAAAATATGGTACAGATGCACCAGATATAAGATTGAATACCCATTTTATTAACCTTTCAGAAATTTTTAAAAAAAGTGATATAAAAATATTGAGAGAAATAATAGAAAAAAATGGTGTAATAAAAGGTTTTTTTGTAAAGAATGGAGAAAAAATAACTTCTAAAGTTATTGAAGAATGTGATGAGTATGTTAAAACTCATGGTGGAAATGGAGTTGGATGGATAAGATTTAAAAATAATGATATACAGAGTCCTTTTAAAAAAATGCTTTCTGTAAATGTTATAAATGAGATTAAAAATATGTCTTTTCATTCCCCTAACGAAGTTTTATTATTTTTAGGAGGAGAAAAAGAATGGGTAAATGAAATACTTAAAGGATTAATTGATAAACTAAAAGATTTTTTGATTGAAGATAAGAATGTTTTTTCTTTTGTGTGGATTATTGATTTTCCACTTTTTGAATATAATCAAGAAGAAAATAGAATTCAGTCGGTTCATCATCCTTTTACTTCTCCTAAATTGGAAGATATAATTTTACTCGAAAAAAATCCTTTAAATGTGAAATCAAGAGCCTATGATATTGTATTAAATGGTATAGAAATTGGTGGAGGA
>JAOAEP010000100.1 GCA_026416755.1 bacterium
GAACCGATTAAAAATATGAATTTTGAAGCGATAGGAATCACAGGAGATCACTCTACTCCATCAAGACTAAAAAGTCATTCATGGCATCCAGTCCCATTTGTTCTTGTTTCACCGAATACATTACCTGATGATGTTGAAAGATTTACTGAAAGAGATTGTACAAAAGGAATCTTAGGAAATATATATTCAAAAAATATTATGTATCTTCTTCTTGCATGTTCTTTGAAACTTGGGAAATTTGGAGCATAAAATGTTTAAAGGAGGAGTTAAATTAGTTGATTTTAAAAATTTGAGTAAAAATGAACCAATTGAAGAATTTAAATATCCAGAAAAAGTAATAATCCCTCTTTCCCAACCTACAGGAAGCCCAGCAAAACCACTTGTAAAAAAAGGAGATAATGTTGTTGAAGGACAGGTCATAGGTGAAATAACTGGTTTTATAAGTTCTTATATCCATTCCTCTGTTTCTGGAAAAGTAGTTGATATTTTACCATGGAATTTACCAACAAATAGAAAGTCATTGAGTATAATTATTGAAAGTGATGGAGAGAAAAAACAAATTGAACAAATTAAAAGAGATTGGATAAAATTAGAAAGTAATGAAATAATAAACATAGTAAGAGAAGCAGGAATTGTAGGTCTTGGAGGTGCTGCTTTTCCAACTCATGTAAAATTAACTATTCCACAAGGGAAAAAAGCAGAATTTATTTTAATTAATGGATGTGAATGTGAACCATTTTTAACATGTGATTATAGGGTCTTAAAAGAATATACAGATGAGATTATAGAAGGGATTCAGATAATATGTAAAGCCACTAATGTAAAAAAGGTTTTTATAGGAATAGAGAGAAACAAGATTGACCTTTTACCTTATATAAATGAAGCAATAAAAAATTTGAAGATATTTATTGAAATTGAAGTCAAAATTTTACCCGAAAGATATCCACAAGGGAGCGAAAAACATCTTATTAAATCAATTTTAAATAAAGAAGTCTCTTCTGGTGGATTGCCAATTGATGTTGGATGTATTGTTTTCAATATTCAGACAACTTTAGCAATTAAAAGAGCGGTATGTGATGGAATTCCTTTAACTGAAAGAGTTTTAACATGTACTGGTCTTGTTGAAAATCCAAAAAATTTGAAAGTAAAAATAGGAACTTTAATTTCAGAAATTTTAAATTATTGTAAGGGAGATATAAAATACGGAAGGAAAATTGTAATAGGTGGACCTATGATGGGAATACAGATACCAAATCCAGAAGTTCCAGTTATTAAAGGAACAACAGGCATTTTACTTTTACCCCAAGAAAGTTTACCAGAAAATATTCAACCATGTATAAGGTGTGGGAAATGTGTTAATATTTGTCCAATGTATCTTGCTCCAAGTGAAATAGGTAGATATGTTGAAGCAGAAAAGTATGAAAAATGTGAAAATTTGAATGTTTTTGATTGTATAGAATGTGGTTGCTGTAGTTATATTTGTCCAGCAAAAAGACCTCTTGTTGATTTTATAAAATGTGCAAAGGTAAAATTGAGGAAAAAATGAATAATAAAAATTATTGTAAAATTTATTGTTCACCACATATACATTCTTCAGAAACAACTGGGAAAATTATGCTATATGTAATCATTTCACTTTTACCCGCTCTTATAGGAAGTGTATATTTTTTTGGTATATATGCATTTAAAGTAATTATTACATCGGTCTTTTCATGTTTTTTAAGTGAATTTTTATTTCAGATTTTAATGAAAAAAGAAATAAGAATATTTGATGGAAGTGCAGTTGTTACAGGAATACTTCTTGCTTTTGTTTTACCCCCAAGAATTCCTTTATGGATAACTGCAATTGGTGGATTTTTAGCAATCTTTCTTGTTAAGGAACTTTTTGGAGGAATTGGATTTAATATTTTTAATCCTGCTTTAACTGCCCGTGCTATATTACTTGCTTCATATCCTGTGGAAATGACAAAATTTATAAATCCGCTTGATTACAGAATTGACGCAATAACCTCCCCTACTCCATTATTCATTATAAAAGAAAATTTGACTCAGAAACTTCCATCTTTATGGCAGATGTTTATTGGAAATAGACCTGGATGTATTGGAGAAACAAGTACAGTTTTATTACTTATTGGAGGATTTTTTCTACTTTATAAAAATGTTATAACCTGGCATATTCCAATTACTTATATTTTAACTGTCTCAATTCTATCTTTAGTTTTCAAACAAAATGTTTTTTATCAAATAATGGGTGGTGGGCTTATTCTTGGTGCTTTTTTTATGGCTACTGATTATGTTACATCTCCTATAACAAAAAGGGGTAAAATAATATTTGGGATTGGATGTGGAGTGATTACTTTTTTAATAAGAAAGGCAGGTGGTTATCCAGAAGGAGTTTGCTATTCAATTTTATTTATGAATTCGCTTGTTCCTTTAATAAATAGATATACTTTACCAAAAAAATTCGGGAGTAGAAAATGAGTAAAAAAGATATAATAAAAGGAATTTTGGTAATAACAATTGTTTGTTCTCTTTCAGGATATCTTTTAGCCCAGGTCTATAAGACAACAAAACCCAAAATTGAAGAAATAAAAAAACAGGAAGAAGAAAAATTAAATAAAGAAATTTTTCCTGAAGGTGTGAAGTTTGAAGAAAAGGAAATAAATGGAATTAAGTATTTTTCTGTCTTAAATGAATCAGGTGAAGAAATAGGCAAAATATTTGAAGTAAAAACAATGGGTTATGGAGGATATATTACTTTGAAAGTTGGTTTGGATAAAGAAAATAAAATTAAAAAGATAAAAGTAAAGGAGCATAATGAAACGCCAGGACTTGGTTCCAAAATAACTCAAGAAAGTTTCTTAAATCAATTTATAGGGAAAACAAAGAATGAAATTTATCTTAAAAAAGATAAAACAGATGGGAAAATTGATTCAATAACAGGCGCAACTATTTCTTCAAAGGCAGTAGTGGATGGAGTAAGAAAATTACTTGATAAGATAATAGGAGAGCAAAAATGAAAATATGTGCCTTTTTAGGAAGTCCAAGAAAAACAGGAAATACAAATAAAATATTAGAATTAACTATAAATGAATTAAAAAATCTTGGTCATGAAATTGAAACAGTATACCTTATTGAAAAAAATATAAAGGGGTGTATTGAATGTTTTGAATGTCAAAAAATAAAAGACAAACCCAATTGTTCTATAAATGATGATATGCAAAACTTATATGAAAAAATTTTAAATTCTGATTGCATAATTATTGCAAGTCCTGTTTTTTGTTGGTCTTTTTCCTGGCTTATTAAATCATTTATTGATAGAACTTTTTGTTTTGATAAATATAATGAAGATGGGACTTATATTTCACTTGTTGAGGGTAAAAAATGTGGTCTAATTTTAACCTCTGCTGGTGATGAATTTGAAGGACCTGACCTTGTTGTTGAAAGTTATTTGAGGATGGTTGAATATCATAAAATGGAAGATATTGGTAGAATTGTGATTGCAAATATCCTGTCTGAAAAAGATATATTTGAAAATCCTGAAGTTTATAAAAAAATAAAAAAATTTGTTGAGAATTTAAAATGAAAAAGATAATTGATTTTAAAGTTTTTCTTAATGGGATATGGAGAGAAAACCCAATACTTTTTATTATGCTTGGGCTATGTCCTGTTCTTGCTGTGAGTGCCTCTGTAAAAGATGCTTTAGGTATGGGAGTTGCAGTTATTTTTGTTTTAACTGGTTCAAATTTTGTAATATCTTTAATAAGAAAAATTGTTCCATCTCATGTAAGAATTCCTGTTTATATAGTTGTTATTGCTACTTTTGTTACAATTACTGACTATACTCTTGCTGCATATTCTCCACAGATTCATAAAAACCTTGGTGTATATCTTCCTTTAATAGTTGTAAACTGTATAATTTTAGGAAGAGCAGAAGGATTTGCTTCAAAAAATAATATTTTAAATTCTATTCTTGATGGACTTGGAATGGGATTAGGTTTTACATTAATAATTTTTATAATTTCATCAGTAAGAGAAATACTTGGAAATGGAACATTTATGGGGAAAGTTTTATTTGGTTCAAATTTTAGTCCATTTTTAATTATGATTATGCCACCTGGTGCTTTTTTTGT
>JAOAEP010000028.1 GCA_026416755.1 bacterium
TTGATGAAATTTCCCATATTCTGTAGGTAAGTAATTCCATCCTGGTATATCAACAATTTGAGCAAAACCATTTTTAATAGCAATCTCTCCCCAGTTTAAAGCAGTTGTTGTTGGTCTTGTGGGATCTTCTTCTTTACATATGTTATGTAGAAATTTTGCAATTTGGGGTCCATTCACCGGATCTGTCTGTTCTGGTATTTCATTTCCAATACTCCACATTATAACACTTGGATGATTTCTATCTCTTCTTATCATGTTTCTTAAATCTTTTTCCGCCCATTCATCAAATAGTTTATTATATCCATTTTCACATTTAGGTATTTTCCATTCATCAAATGCTTCATCAATTACAAGAAATCCCATTTCATCACATAGGTCAAGTAATTCAGGTGCAGGAGGATTATGGCTTGTTCTTATTGCATTTACTCCCATTTCCTTTAGTATTGTAAGTTGTCTTTTTATTGCTGATCTATTAACTGCTGCACCAAGTGGTCCAAGGTCATGATGCATACATACACCTTTAAATTTAATTGACTCCCCATTCAAAAAAAATCCCTTTTCCGGGTCAAAATTTAAACTCCTTATACCAAATTTTGTTTCATAAGTATCCACAATTTCCCCATTTACTTTTAAATTAAAACAAGCGTTGTATAAATTTGGACTATTAATTGACCATAAAATTGGATTATCTATAAAAATTTCCTGATTGTAAACACCTTCCTTATCTATTTCTCTCACTGTTTTCTCAATAAGTACAACTTTCCCATTCGGAGAAATTATTTTTGTTTCAAGTTCAACAGGTACATTTTTTTCTGTATAGTTTTCAATGTTTGTTCTTATACTAATCTTGGCAAATTTTTCACTGATATAAGGTGTTGTTATATAGGTTCCCCAGAGAGAGACATGAATTTTTCCCATTATTACGAGACGAACATTCCTGTAAATTCCAGCACCTGGATACCATCTTGAAGCATTTGGCTTATTATCAACAGAAACGACGATAAAGTTTTCTCCTTCTTTAATAAAATCAGAAATATCAAAAGCAAATGATGAATAACCATATGGCCATTCCCCTACATATTTACCATTACAATAAATTTTGCTATTACTCATAACTCCATCAAACTCAATCCTTATTCTTTTATCCAAAATATCAGAAAGATTGATTTTAATCCTATACCATCCTTTCCCTACATGAGGAAGGCCACCTGTTACACCTGTAAGATATATCTCTTTTTCTATCCCATTTTCTTTCTTTTTTATAACTCTTTTGTCATTTTCTGGACTAAAAGGACCTTTAATAGCCCAATCATGAGGAATTTTCACTTCTTCCCATTCAGAATCATCAAAATCAATATTTATTGACTCAGGGAAATCGCCTAACTTGAATTTCCATCCATATTTTAATTCCTTTATTTGCCTCATTTTACCTCCAATTTTTTTAGAATTTATATTTTTACCCCAAATTTAAAAGATGTAAATTTCCAATATGGACATTTTTAAGATATTTTTTTGCTATATTATAACATTTATACACGGTTTCTTTTGGTGTTATAGGTAAATCATTCATATAAAATTCAGGGTGAAAAATTAGTAAAGAATAAGGAATTTCAGAATTTAAAGAAGAAATAAATTTTGCTATTTTTTCAACTTCAATTTCATCTATATATCCTGGGACAAGTAATGTTGTTGCAGTAAGTAAGGGATAATCTGCCTTAGGTAAAATTTCTTTTGCAATTAATTCAAAATTTTCATATGTTTTTTTATTTGATACACCCGTTAGAACAATATTTAAATTTTCATCAAATGCTTTTAAGTCAAATTTTATAATCCCTTTACTTTTAAGTGCAATTTCTCCTACTTTCTTAACAAAAATTTCATTTCCACTCCCGTTCCATTCAAAACATATTTTTATTTCTCTTTTTTTAAGGATCGCCTCGGAAAAACTTATTACAAAAGGCATTTGTGGTTCAGGAGAACCCCCGAAAAAACATACACAATAAACTTCTTTTTTTTCTGATTTTTTAACCAATTGCTCAAAAGAAACAATATTCCCCTTTTCAATAAATTTGTGAGAATAATTCTGACAGAAAAGACAGTCAAAAGAACAACCATAGAAAAAAACTGCAAGGTTATATTTACCTCTTCCTTCTTTATCAGCACCACAAAACCATTCTGCACAGCAGTTTGTAGGAATCGGGTCATAGTAAAAATCTAAAACTCCTTTTTCTGAATCTGTTATACTTTTTAAAACTCCATTCAAATTTTCTCTCAAACCACAATATCCTTTCTCTCCTTTTCCAATAATACATTGATTAAAACAAAAATCACATTTTATCCCTCCGGTTGTCTTTGGTGGAAAAAAAGGAAGATTAAATATTTCTCTTACTTTTTGATGAACTTCTTTGGTATAAATAATTACTTCTTTAGGTTTTTTTCTAATACAATCAAGACATATACCTAAATTTTTTGAAATTAATTTTTCTTTTTTACAGAGTTTACATATTTCCATTGAACTTTTTTGTGTGGTCCAATTTATATTAGATTATTCTATTTTCTTTTTCTTATTGAACCTCTCCAATACGTTTAAGTTGTAATTCAGTCAATTCCAACATTGTAAATACATTTCCTTCAGTATGTTTACAGTCAAAAGATTCTGTATCTCCAATTTTTAAAATTGAAAAGAATTTACGTACTTTGTCAAGATAAGATGGCTTTTTCTTATAAATCTCAGGGTTTATGCGAAGAATAATCTGTTTACCTATTATCTCAGAAGGATTTTGGGCCCTATTGTGTTTCCATACTTTTTCAACTTTAGTAACCTGAATAACAATCTGATCCTGACCCTTTGATATGATTTTCCCTGAAAGCATCCCAGCAAAACCTATACCACCCTCTGGAAATTGCTCCTCTACTGCCCAACTTAAAGATACAAAAACTAAAACAAAAACTATTAATTTTATTAATCTTTTCATAAATGTCACCTCCTTTCAGTTCTTTAAGCACATTATACAATTTTTTTGAATTCCCAAAAAATGTTTTATCTAAATTTCTAACTTTCTTTTTTAATTTTACACTAATTTTTTTCCTTAACCGAGCATACATCCAACAGCAAGATAAGAATTTTTTCTATGGATTGTAAGAGAGGTAAACTTATTTTTTCGTTTAATTTTATTTCTTCTGGTTGAATCCCTAAAATATAAATTTCAATATCTCCTATAAGATTTTTTAAAATAGGAAGGGAAAAATTATGTGTGGAAATTGTTGTATCTTTAATTTCTTCAACTTTAAAGATTCTAAAATCGCCTGGAAAAGATCCAATATCCATAGTGTCTATTATTAAGATTAAGGAAGGAGAAAATTTCTTTATAATTCCTATATAGTTTTCAGGTTTGTTTTCCGCATCAATCACAAGTATATTTTTATTCTTTATTTCCCCTTTTAGTTTTTCAGCAATAATACTCCCAACTGCATCATCTCCTTTTAATCTATTCCCAATTCCAAGTATTACTATTTTTTCCCCTTTTTTAATCTTCTTAAGTATTCTATCCATTCAAAAAAATTTTCACCTGTTTTTGAAGAAAGTTTAATTAAAATGGTTTCTGGAGATATTTTTTTTAAGTCATTTTCAAATTTTTCAAAATCAAATTCACTATATGGCAAAAGGTCCACTTTATTCAAAATGCATATATCAGAAAACTTAAAAATTAATGGATATTTTAATACTTTATCATTTCCTTCAGTTATTGAAGAAACGACTATATTTTTTTCAGTTCCAATATCAAATTCAGCAGGACATATAAGATTTCCAACATTTTCAACAAAAAGGATATCTATCTCATCAATTTTAATTTCAGAAATCCCTATTTTTACCATATTGGCATCAAGATGACATCCACCACCTGTATTTATTTGAATAACTGGTATATTAAATTTCTTAAACTTTTCAGCATCAATAACACCCTCAACATCTCCTTCAATAACAGCAAAGTTAAATTTTTCTTTCAAATTTTCTATTGTTTTTTCAATAAATAATGTCTTTCCACTTCCAGGAGAACCCATAACGTTAAAGGAAAGAATATTTTTTTCATTTAATATTTCTCTTACTTCCTTTGCTAATTTTTCATTCTCTTCAAACAAACTCTTTTCAATTCTTATCACTTTAAGCATATTAAACCTCAATTTCAATATTTTCAATTATATATTCTCTTTCAGAAGGAGGTAAAGTTCTTTCTAAATGAATCTGTGCACCCTCATAAATTTTATTGCCTTTTGTTAATGAAGAGAAAATAAAGTTTAAATTTTCTTCATCAAGACAACTATAGGGATTTATTTTCAAGTTTATTTTTAAAAGTTTCTTTGCGTTATTCTCTTTACAAATCTCTTCAATTATCTTAATAAGATTATTTATTATAGATAATTCATGCATTTAATCTTCTTCCTTCAATAAATTCTCTTCAATTTCTGTCCCTTTTACTGGTTCAACTCCTGAAATAAAAGCACCATAAGATAAAGCATGAGAGGCTGTTGGTGAGTTTAAAAATAGAAACACTATACAGAGTAATGCTTTAAGACCAATGCTTGAAAAACCTGTGATTAAAAATGTTCCAAAAAGAATAGAACCAGCACCAAAAGTTACACATTTTGTTGCTGTTTGGAGTCTGCAATAAACATCAGGCATTCTAACAAGACCAAGACAACCAAAAAAAATGAAAGAAAGGCCAATAAATATCAAAAACCAACCAAAAATTTCAATCATCAAATTTCCTCCCTTCAAGAAATTTGGCAAGTGTTAAAGAACTAACAAAACCAAGGATACTCCAAGCAATGGCAATATTCATATAAAAATCAACTCTCGTAATTAGAGAATAAAAAACACAATAAACAATTATTACAAGTCCTAAGATGTCAATAGCAACACTTCTATCAGCAGCGGTTGGCCCTTTTGCAATTCTATATATACACATTAAGATACAAAAACCTAAAAATATAAAAATTATATTCATTCAAAAACCCTTTTTAAAATTTTCTCCATTAATCCTATTATGATTTCTTTCTGTTTCTCTTTTTCATAAGTATAAATGTAAATCCAGTGAATGTAAAGATATCTATCAGTTATTTTTACAGTAAAAGTTCCGGGTGTTAGTGTTATTGAATTTGCTAAGATTGTTCTTGCAAGAGAAGATTTTAATTCAATAGGTATTTTAACAATCCCTGGTTTTATCGGTAAACGAGGACTTAAAACTCTATAAGCCATTAAAATATTTGCTTTAATCATATAATAGACAAAGACAAAAAGATATTCAATAAAATAAATGTATCTTCTTATCTGAAAAATTTTTTTATTAACTTTAAATTCTTTTCTGAAGATAAAAGCAACAAATATGCAAATAAATATTCCAACAAGTATATTTAGAAATTCCAAATTCCATGTAAAAACCATCCACACAAAAAATGTAAGAATAAAAATTAATAAAAATTCCATCTCATTTCTCCATTATTTGAGCATATTTAAAATTTTCCATAACATTAACTGCTTTATCAATATAAATTTTTAGGTTAGGTAAAAAAATAAGTCCAGAAAGAGAAATCAAAATACTTAAAATAATCATTGGCATTAAAAGATTATAGTTGACCTCATTAATAGTTTTAAATTCATCTTTACTATAAAAAATATTTCTCTGTAATTTCAAAAAGTATCCCAATGTTATAATTGAAACAACTACGCATATAAAAGCAATTCCAAAATAATGTGCTTTTATTGCAGAAATAATAATAATAATCTTACTCCAAAAACACCCAAAAGGTGGTACTCCTGATATTGAAAGCATACCTGAAGAAGCTGTCATAGTTGTATATGGCATTTTATCTTGAAGTCCTTTTAACTCATCTATTTTTGTTGTTTTATATCTATACTCAATTGCACCTGAATTTAAAAAGAGTAACGATTTTGAAAAAGAATGAAATATAAAATGTAATATTGCACCAAGATACCCATAATATCCTCCAATTCCAAGTGCAAGTGCACAATAACCAATTTGACTTATACTTGAATATGCATAAGTTCTCTTTATATCTGTTTGATCAAGTGCCATTAAGGAACCAAAAATCATTGAAATAAGTCCAAGTCCAAGAATTATAATTTTACTCTCAGGAAACATAGTAAAAATATTGGTAATTATCCTTAAAAGTAAATAAAAACCAGTTACCTTTATAAATAGTCCAGATAAAATTGCTGAAACAGGTGATGGAGCAAGGGAATGAGCATCAGGAAGCCAGAAATGGAATGGGAAAAGAGCAGTTTTTAAAGCAAATCCAGAAATAAAAAATCCAATTATAAACCATAATTGAATTTCATTTATATTTTTTGCTATATATGTAAAATCAGCAATGTTTAAAGTACCTGTTTTCCCAAAAATTAAACCAATAGCGATAAGAATAATTGTTGAACCAATAAAACCGAGTATTGTATATTTTAAAGATGCCTCAAGTTCTTCTGTTCTTAAACCAAAAGCAACAAGAATATATGAAGCAATAGAAGATATCTCAAGGAAAACATAAATATTAAAAAAATCCATACTTATTAAAATTCCATTTAAACCTGCAGATATAAGAGAAAATAAAACATAAAAGTATCCGGCTTTTGTATATTTTTCCATATATGATAAAGAAAACCAACAAATTAAAGGAAGAATGAAATTTAAAACAAAAAGGAAAATGTAAGAAAGAGCATCAACCATTAAAGTAATCCCAATAGGTATTTCCCATCCCCCAACATAATAGACAATCCTTTCATTTAAAAATACATATTTCCCTAAAAGTATTACAGAGATTAAACTTAAAATTGAAAAAGAAAGGCAAGCAATTCCAGAAAGTTTTTCATATTCTTTCCACAAAAGTGCTATCAAAAATGCAGAAAGTAAATATAAAATAACTGGAGAAATAATCAAATTCATCCTTTTAACCTCCTTATCTTCTCAAGATCAAAACTACCATATTTTTCATAAATTCTTATTGATAAAGCAGCAAGAAAACATATAACAGATAAATCAATAACTATAGAAGTTAAAACTAATGCTTGGGGCAAAGGATTTACAGATTTTTCAACAAATTCCTTTATCTCCATCCCAGGAATAATTATAGGGGCAATACCATCTTCCTTATATCCAAGAGCAATAAAAAACAAATTAACAGCATAACCAACAATGTTTAAACCAATTATCATTTTAATAATATTTTTTTTAACCATCATTCCATAAATTCCAACAAAAAACATAATAGCAATTGCTATAAAGATAATCATTTAATATCTTCCTCCTTTTCAAAAAATTCAATTTTATTTTCTTTATATACAACTCTTGCCATTGAAAGTAAGACAATACCAAGAAATAAACTTGTTCCAACTTTCAAACCGATAGAAATATTACTAAACAATAAATTACCTCCACTCCAAAGAGAAAAAAGTTTCCCCTTATCAAAAATATTCAAAAAGAAAACTCCACCCAAAAATCCAATTAAAGCCACCGAAAGAAACATAATTGCTCCAAGATTATGTAAAATGTCACTCTTATATAGAGAAAGTTTTAACAATACCTTTTCCTTCCCATAAGCAAGAAGTAAAAGAACAAAACAAGCAGAAATTATAACTCCTCCTGGGAAACCACCTCCAGGAGTTAAATGTCCATAAAATATAACCGAAATTCCAAAAATAATTACAAAAGGTGTAACAATTTTACTTATAGTTTTTACTATTTCACTCATCCCTTTATTCATCCTTTTTCCCCTTTTTTCTCAATAAAACCATAACTCCAACTATTGCTGTAAAAATAACTGTTGCCTCTCCAATTGTATCATAGCCACGAAAATCAAGAACTATTGCAGTTACAGAATTGGCTGATTTTAATTTAGTTGGTGCAAGATATAAGTACTTTTCGCCAACATGCATATTTGTTTTTCCAAACTCTGGGAATATAAAGTATGAGTAAGAAACAAAAGAAAGGAAAGATATAATAAGTATAAAAATAAAAAGAAAAGCATAAACTTTAGATGAAGTCATATCTGCGGTAACATCTCTTCCTGTAATTGCACAAAGTAAAATAATTAAAGTCAAAATTTCAACAACAAGTTGTGTAATTGCTATATCAGGAGCACCAAGGATTAAAAAATAAATACTTAGAAGCATACCAACAGTTCCAAGAGAAACCAGAGAGGATATAAGTTTCCTTGAAAATACAGCAACTATTGACCCTATGATCATCATTAAAAGAATGAATATATGGAAACCTATATTTACTACCATTCTTTCAATACCTCCATTATAAACACAATCCCTGCAATAACCCAAAAAATATACCTGGGTAAAAGCCCGTTTTGAAAACTTCTAATTTTTTCAGTTATAATTAACATATATTTTCTTCCTTTTTTATAAATCTCATCTTTCACAAACATTTCAATTTTTTCAGAAACTTTTCCAGTAAAATTAAGAAATTTTTCAGAAATTTTATAAGAATCAAATAATCCTTTCTTTTCTATCTCATAAAATTCTTTAACTCCTCCTGTCTCATAAACTGTCTTATAAAAGTGTGAACCATCAAAATCAGTTATTTCTCTTGACAACATTTCACCACCAACAAAAACTTTTTTCTCTTTAAATTTTTGTGTCCATTTTGAAATATAGATATAAATTAAAAACACAATAAGAATAAAAAGATAGCCCCAGAAACTAACAATATTAATAAGTTTTATGTTTAGAGTATAAATTCCCTCATTAATAACTGGGTAGAAAATTTTATTTACAGCAAGTTTAGGAGATATTCCAAATAATATACAACCAATTGAAAGAATTCCAAAAGGTAAAATTATAAAAGGACTCTTTTCATTTATTTTTTGTTTTATTTCTCCTTTACCTACACCAAGGAAAGAATCATTTAATACTTTTACGAAAGAAGCAAGAGTCAAAGCACTACCAAGAAGTGAAATAATCATAGCGAGAAGAGAAAAGCCCGTTTTCTTTTTTATAAGCGCCTCACATATTATCCACTTTGAAACAAAACCATTGAAAGGAGGAACACCCGAAATAGATAAAGAAGCGATTGAAAATGTTAAAAATGTAAATGGTAAAATTGAAGAAAAACCTCCATATTTTTCAAGTTCTCTACTTTCTGTTGTTTTTATCAATACACCTGCTCCTAAAAACAAAAGGGATTTAAAAATTGAATGATTTAAAAGATGATAAAGTCCTCCAAGAAGACCAATTGAAGTTCCACATGAAATTCCGAGAAAAATATAACCAATTTGACTTATACTGTGATATGCTAATAATCGTTTTATATCATGTTGAATTAAAGCAAGGAGAACTCCTGAAAGTAAAGTAACCATACCAATCAACATCATTATATTTTGCCAGACAATAGACCAATCAGGTTGAAAGATTGTATAATAAAATTTTATAAAAGCATAAATTCCTACTTTACTCATAGCCCCCGAAAATATTGCGCTTATAGGTGTAGGTGCTGCAGGATATGTATCTGGAAGCCAACTATGCAAAGGAATTAAACCACTTTTTACCCCTGCACCTATAAAAATTGATAAGAAAAAAAGATGTTTCCATAAATTAGCCGTCTCAATAAGATTTACACCAAGGATCCCAAATAAAAGAAAAATACTTCCTGCTCCTGTCATAATTATATATTTAATTGAAGCACTTTTTGCTTCATCTGTATTTTCATACAAAACAAGAAAGAAACTTGAAATTGTCATAAGTTCCCAAAAAATATAAAAAAGAATTAATGAAGAAGAAAGAACAACTCCAAGCATAGAACCAACAAAAAAGAAAAAAAGGCAATAATATATAAAATTAAATGATGTATTATACCAATAAGAATAAATCAAACATAATAAACTTATAGAAGAAATCAAAATCGCAAAGAACATACTCAGTTTTTCCCAATTTGTAAGTTGAAAAGAATAAATCTTGAAAATATAAATAGAAGAGAAAAGAATTAAAATAGAACCTATTATAGAAAATGTTATTCTAAGATTTCTATTAATTTTATAAGAAAGTAAATTTAAAAATGAAAAAGAAAAACTTATGAAAATTGGCAAAAACAAAAATTTAATATCCAAAAAATCCTCCTTTTAAAAATAGATATAATATACCTAAAAAAAACGAAAAAAATCCACAAATTATTACAGAAAAATTCATATAATTCAACCCATTAACTGGTTTTATTAAAGTACCATTCCTACTAATAAAGACATAAGAAAATATTCTCCACATATAAAGAAGTGTTAAAATAGAACTCAACATAAGTAAAAAACTACAAATTAAATTTTTATTAAACAAAAATCCAGTAATTATATTAATTTTACCAAAAAATCCCAAAAAAGGAGGGAAACCAATTACAGAAAGCATAGAAAATAAAAATCCACCTGTTAAAATGGGATAATTTCTCATAAGCCCACCCATCTTTGTAATATCTTTCGTTTCAAATATCTTTTCTATTATCCCTGCTGTTAAAAATAATCCTCCTTTTCCAATTGCATGTGCAATATAAAAAATTAAAACACCTTCTATACTTTTTGGATTTAGAGATAAAATTCCAGAGAGTAAAAAACCCAGTTGACTCACTGTTGAATATGCAAGAATCTTTTTAATATCCTTTTCAATTAAAGCAATAACTCCTGCTATAAGACTGCTAAAAACACAAAGATATAAAACCCAGTTTATATTTCCTTCAACTACCAATGTTTTCCAATAAATTCTTAAAAGTCCATAAACCCCAATTTTAACAAGTACAGCAGCATGAAGAAAAGCAGTAACAGGAGTTGGAGCTACAGAAGCATCAGGAAGCCAAGTATGAAAAGGGAAAGTTGCTGACTTTGTGATAACTCCTATTAAAAATACAAAAAAAATAAAAGAAGAAATAGAATAACCACTCATTTTATAGAGAGAAAATGTACCTGTTTGTGAATAT
>JAOAEP010000029.1 GCA_026416755.1 bacterium
AAATAAGAGTTTTAATTAAAGAAGTGAAATATTAACCTTTTTTCTTGGATAAAATTTTATTAAAAAATTTGAAATTACAAGTAAGTCATAAAAAAATAAAAAAGGACCAAATATAAGACCAGTTACCCAATTTAAAAGTAAAGTAAGAATAACGATAGTAATCATCAAGATACCCACTGTAAATATATATATGATTGTATAATCTTTTGGTATAAGAAAAATTTTATCAATTATTTCTCGAAGATTAAATCCCTTTTTAAGTGAATTTTCTTCAAGATATATACAAATTCCAAACAAAAGAAAATATAAAGAGATTAAAAATAATATGGTAGACAACATAATTAAAATTAGGCCTCTAAAAGCAAATAAAGACATAATTTCACCATGGGAAAGGTTAGACATAAAGAAAACCCCTAAAATAAGAAATAAAAAGGGAATAATAAGATATCCTAATATAAGGCCAAATAAATAAATTCCTTTCATAAATAAATTTTTAAAATTCTCATCCCATTTTACTTTTTTCTTCTCAAGATTTATTCCTATTCTTAATTTTTCAGATATAAAACCCAGAGGAATAAAATTAAAAATGGGAAAAAAAAAGAAAATTCCTCCTATGATTAAATCCATTAAGTTTTTTTTAAGGAGAGGTTGTTTAAACGAGTCAATTATCTTTTCTCTCATTTTTATCTATTATTTCTTTCATCTCTTTAACTGCTTGATATATTCCTACATAAACAGACCTGCATATTATACTGTAGCCAATATTTAATTCTTCAATTCCTTTTATCTTACAGATATTACCCACATTTTTATAGTCAAGACCATGTCCTGCATTAACTCTTAGTCCAATAGAAATTGCATATTCTGTTGCTTTTATTATTTTATTTAACTCTTTGTACATTTCATCTTCATTTTTTGCGTCTGCATATCTTCCTGTATGAAGTTCTATAAAATCAGCCCCTACCCTTTTGCTCTCTTCAATTTGACTAAAATCTGGTTCAATAAACAAACTAACTTTTATACCATTCCCCTGAAATTTTTTCATGTACTCCTTTATTATTTCTGAAAACCTCACAACATCAAGTCCGCCTTCTGTAGTTAATTCTTCTCTTCTTTCTGGAACGATTGTAACTTGGTCTGGTTTAACATCAAGAGCAATTTTAATAATATCTTCATGAAGAGCCATCTCAAGATTAAATTTTGTTTTAACTGTTTTTCTTAATAAATAAACATCCCTTTCTTGTATATGCCTTCTGTCTTCTCTTAAATGACAAACTATTGAATCACACCCAGCAAGTTCAGCCAATATCGCACCTTCAACAGGGTCAGGATATTTTCCTCTTCTTGCTTGTCTTAAAGTTGCTATATGGTCAACATTTACCCCTAATTTCATCTATTATCCTTTTTATTTATTATTTTATATTTTTTTTTCTCCTTTGTAAATTTAATCATTCTTTAATGAAAAGAATAACAAGGTCTTTCATCATATACTTTACTTTCCTTCCTTTAGGTAAATTTAATCTCACGCAACTATTCCGGAATATTCTTGTTAATTTCTATATCTTCTGGATTAATCTTTCATAGTGTATGGATTCTAACTTTTGGAAATTATTCTCTCTACAAAAGTAAAATTCAGAACATCACACGTGTTACCATATTCTTTTTATTTTTTCTTATTCTTTTTATTTTTTTCTGATTGACTTTTTAATAACTCCATCTTCATATTATCTCCACAGGTATGGTCATTAGATATATGC